>CAYNTE010000151.1:0-2315 GCA_964399615.1 uncultured Thermomicrobiales bacterium | reverse complement strand
ACGATGCGTTTGGCAATGGGAAGGTCGGTCCGTTCCCAGGTGTCCTGGATCGCGAAGTTGCCCAGCTCGGCAGCGGACGCGGATTGACTGAGATAGGGCACGACAAGGGAGAAAGTCATGGCAATGGTGAGCCAGAATGCAATATTCCGCATACGACGCATCATGCTGCCTCCTCGATGGTTGCCGCGACGGTGTTCTGCCACCATCATGACATATGACGTGAATTCTGTTCAGGTGTGACTGCAAGGGACAGGTGCGCTAGGATGCGCGATCCGGCTGAATCAGGAACGGCTCGACCTCGCGACCTGCCGCCAGTTCGACGATCGCGCGCAAGGTCTGGATTGGGTAGTCGTCGCCGGTGACCGGGAAGTCGCCGGGCCGCATGGTGAAGCTGACGGCACTCTGCCCGGGTGCTTGCTCGACCGCCTGGATGGCCTCGTGCTCGCCCTCGAAGAGCCGCAGGGCCGGGATGAGCGGCGCGCTGACGAGACTGTCGATCTCCTCGGGGTGCAGTCTGTACCTATCCAGCGGTTGATCGCAGCGATAGGCGAAGACCTCGTTGATCTCGAAGTCGTTGAAGGCATCACTAGCGAAGGGCTGGAAGCGCCGCCCCAGCGGGGTGAGGTCATCAAGGGTCACGTCGAGCCCCAGTTCCTCCTCGGCCTCACGCACCGTCTCAGCCAGCGTCTCGCCAGCGCGGATGTGTCCGCCGATAGCGACATCCAGCGCCCCCGGCCAGGTGTCCTTGGTCAGCGAGCGGCGTTGAAAGATGACCTCCGGTTCGGCGGCCGGGTTGATACGCCAGACCCAGATATGAATCGCGCGGTGCCAGTCCCCATCGCGGTGGACATCGCCACGACGCTTGAGGCGGCCCGTCGGGAGCCCCGCCGCGTCGTAGATCTCGAACAGCTCGTCCTGCGGGTCGGTGGTGTGGATCATATGCGGGCAAGCTCCCGTGCCAGCGCGGCGTAGCCACCGGCGGCGGATTCGAGCTGTGCAATGCTCACAAATTCATTGATTGTATGGGCTTGCGCCTCGTCACCGGGGCCGAACCCCAGCGTCGGGATGCCGCGCCGGGCCGATTCGCTGCCGTTGGTGCAGAAGGCGTAGTGGGTGAAGACTGGCTCGATGCCGGCCGAGTCCAGCGCAGCGACGGCGGCCTGCGTAATTGCTGCATCTTCCGCAGTGACCCAGGCAGGAGAGAAATTCGGCGCTTCGATATCCGCGCCGTTCCAGCTGGTGAAGCGGTCGATGGCGATCGAGGTCGTTGCCTGAATCTCGGGCTGCTGGCTCGCAAGCCGTGAAATCGCGTCGTTGACCTGCCCCAGCACCTGCTCGGGCGTTTCGCCAGGCAGCAGACGGCGGTCGAAGGTGGCGGCGCAATAGGCCGGGATGACCGAGAGTGCCGGATAGGGTCGCGAGATGACGTCGGTGACCTCCAGCACTGCCGGGCCGAGCAGCGGGTGCTCCGGCATCGGGAGCGCCGAGAGCGCCGTGATGATGCGGGCCATCGCCTTGACGGCGTTGATGCCGAGCTGCGGCGTCGATGAGTGGGCCGGTTTGCCCTGCGTCTCCACCAGGATCTCGGCCCGGCCTCGCTGGCCGCGCGCGAGCTGCAACTGCGTCGATTCACCGATCACGACGGCTTTGGCTGGGTAGCGATCGAGCACGGCGCCGAGCGCATGACCCTCGACCATCTCCTCGGCGATGCTAGCCGAGACCACCACGTCGCAGGCGGGCTGATCATCGACCAGTCGCGCAATGCCGCAGATCATGGCCGCAATCGCGCCCTTCATGTCGGCTGTGCCGCGACCGTGGAGATTATCGCCGTCCTGAGTCGCCTCGAAGGGCGGGGTGCTCCAGGCTGCCGGATCGCCCGCTGCAACGGTGTCGAGATGCCCATCGAAGACGACATATCCCGCTGCCTGGCCGGTGCCGCGCAGGACACCCGTCACATTGCCTAGTGCATCGACCGTCACATCCTGATAGCCCAGCTCCTGCATCGCTACCCTGGCGACCTGCGCCGCCTCACGCTCGCCAACCTCGGCATGGCTGGGGCACGCCACCAGCGCCTTCGTCAGCTCAACAACATCCGACATAAATAACCGCCTCCCCTGTCGTCAGGCACGATCATAGCGCGGCGGGGTTATCGGCGATCGGTTCCCGGGAACCGGGGTCCGGGGAGGGAACGCGAGCCGGGAGTCGGTGGTCGGGAGTCGGTGAAGGCTGACATCGTTTGCAATGGAATGCCACTCCCCCCTGTCATCCTGAGCCCTTCGACTGCGCTCAGGACAGGCTCCGCGCAGCGAAGTCGA
>CAYNTE010000150.1:3643-6879 GCA_964399615.1 uncultured Thermomicrobiales bacterium | reverse complement strand
TCGGTTGCGGCTTCACCATCGGCTCGCTGGTCAGTGGTCAGTTGAGCGATCGTTTCGGTTTCTGGGCGTCCTACACGATGGCGGCAGGAGCGGCGACTCTGGCGCTCATCATCTCGCTCGTGCTGCTTCGTTCGGCTGCCGAAGACGCCGCCGTCCGCCGCAGCGCACCGCGTCTGCTCGATGGCTTTCGCCGCGTTGCCAGACATCGGCCGGTGCAGCTGGCCAGCATCGCGAGTTTGCTATCGAGCTTGACCTTCTCCGGCGCGATTCTGACGGTGTTTCCGCTCTACGCCAAGGAGCTGGGACTCACCACCGCCGCAGTCGGCACACTCTTCGCCGTACGGGGCTTCGTCTCCACATCGGGTCGAATTCCCAACGGCTTTCTGGCGCGCTGGCTCGGTGACTATCGGGTGATGGTCACTGCCCTGGCGCTGGAAGGTGCAGTCATGTTTGGCATCTGGCTGGTCGATGGCACCGGCTGGTTGATGGTGCTCTTTGCCATCGAAGGGCTGACCTTCGGCGGCTACACCGTCTCCAGTCAGATCTTCATTGCCGAGGCGGTCGGCACCGATGTGCGCGGCGCGGCAGTTGGCTTCAGCTCGATGATCTCAGGCATTGGATCGACACTGGGGCCAGTGGTGCTCGGTGTGATCGGCGCGGCCTGGGGTGTTCAGATGGCATTCCCGATTACCGGCCTGGCCATCTTCGCTGGCGTGACGATGATCCTGATCGGGCGCGCCACCAGCCCGGTGCTGACAAGTGCGCCGGTCACGCCATCCATGAGATAGCAAGTTTGGAGATGATTTCGCCGAAAACTGGACGCTCGCGGTAGGATCTAAGAGAAACGGGAGACGACGTCACCGGCAACACGTTTGCCGGATCGGAGGAAAGAACGCATGACCGCAACCCAACCAAAGACTGCGCCACAACCAACGATCGAAACTACACCCGAGTCAGCTCGTGAGGTCTACGAGACGCTCGCGAAGAACGTGGCGATTATCAGGGAGCGTTTCAACCGCCCCCTTACGCTCGCAGAAAAGATTCTGCTGGGACATCTCGATGACCCTGCGGGCCAGGAACTTGAGGCTGGCGAGAGCTATCTGATGGTGCGCCCGGATCGTGTCGCCATGCAAGACGCCACCGCCCAGATGGCGGTGCTCCAGTTCATGCAGGCCGGCAAACCATCCGTGGCCGTGCCGACCACCATTCACTGCGATCACCTGATCCAGGGCCACATCGGCGCAACCAGCGACTTGCCGATGGCGCTCAATGTCAACGCCGAGGTCTATGACTTCCTTGGCTCGGCTGCCGCCAAATATGGCATGGGATTTTGGAACCCCGGCGCGGGCATCATTCACCAGGTTGTGCTGGAGAAATACGCCTTCCCCGGCGGGTTGATGATCGGCACCGATTCGCACACCCCCAACATGGGTGGCCTGGGCATGATCGCCGTCGGTGTCGGTGGGGCAGATGCCGTCGACGTCATGGCGGGCTTCCCCTGGGAGGTGAAGTACCCCAAGCTGATCGGCGTCAAGCTGACTGGCAAGATGAACGGCTGGACTGCACCGAAGGACGTCATCGTCAAGCTGGCCGGTATCCTGACCGTCAAGGGCGCGACCAACGCCATCGTCGAGTACTTCGGCCCCGGCGCGCGCACCATCTCGGCTACCGGCAAGGGCACCATCACCAACATGGGCGCCGAGATCGGCGCGACGACCTCAATCTTCCCCTACGACCCCGCCATGGAGCGCTACATGCGCGCGACTGAGCGAGGTGATCTGGCCGATATCGCCAACGAGCATCTGGATCTGCTGACGGCCGATCCTGAGGTCGAGGAGAACCCCGAGGCGTACTTCGACCGGCTTATCGAGATCGACCTGAGCGAGCTGGAGCCACACATCACCGGTCCGCACTCGCCCGACCTGGCTCGCACTCTCTCGGAACTCAAGGAAGCGGTGCCAGAGGAAGGTTACCCGGACGAGATCTCAGCCGCGCTGGTCGGCAGCTGCACCAACTCTTCCTACGAGGACATGCTGCGCGCCAGCTACATCATCGATCAGGCGACCGCCAAGGGCATCAAGGTCAAGGTGCCGTTCTATGTGACGCCTGGCTCCGAGCAGATCCGCCGCACGATCGAGCGCGATGGCCTGCTTGACAAGTTCGTCGAGGCTGGCGGTACGGTGCTCGCCAATGCTTGTGGACCCTGCATCGGCCAGTGGAAGCGCGACGACATCCAGCTCAACGGCGATAGCGATGGTGAAGAACCAACCAAGAACAGCATCGTCAACTCCTACAACCGCAACTTCCCGCGCCGCAACGACGGCAACCCGAACACCCTTTCGTTCATCACCAGCCCCGAGGTGGTCGTCGCCTATGGGCTCGGTGGCCGTTTGACCTTCAACCCGCTGACCGACGAGCTGCTCGATAGCGAGGGCAACCCGTGGATGCTGGAGCCACCGCCACCCGCGCCAGAACTGCCGGAGCACGGCTTCGTCCTCTCACACGAGGGGTATGTGACACCAGCAGAGGACCCCAGCAGCGTCGATGTCATCGTCGATCCCAACAGCGAGCGGCTTCAGATTCTCGAACCATTCGCGCCGTGGGATGGTGAGGACTACGTCGATCTGCCACTGCTGCTGAAGGCCGAGGGCAAATGCACGACTGACCACATCTCGCCGGCTGGCCCGTGGCTGCGATTCCGCGGTCACCTCGACAACATCAGCAACAACATGTTCATCGGTGCCATCAACGCCTTCACCGGCGAGGCCGGCAAGGTGACCAACCAGATCACTGGCGAAGAGCACCAGTCCGTCTCGGATGTGGCCCGCGATTACAAGTCCCGCGGATTGAAGTGGGTCGTCGTTGGTGATGAGAACTATGGCGAAGGATCGAGCCGTGAGCACGCCGCCATGGAGCCGCGCTATCTCGGCGCCGCCGCGATCATCGCCCGCAGCTTTGCCCGCATTCACGAGTCCAACCTCAAGAAGCAGGGCGTGCTGGCGCTGACCTTCGAGAATCCTGAGGACTATAACCTGATTCAGGAGGGCGACAAGATCAGCCTGGTTGAGCTGCGCGATCTTGAGCCAGGCGAGCCGGTGATGATGCGCATCCACCACACCGATGGCACGATCGACGCCGTTTCCCTGCGCCACACCCTCAACAACGAGCAGATCGGCGAAGCGGCCCTCGACAATTCGCTTCCGTCCTCCATTCGTGAAACGGCGCATTACCGCTGG
>CAYNTE010000150.1:0-3633 GCA_964399615.1 uncultured Thermomicrobiales bacterium | reverse complement strand
TAACGTCAAGTCAACGCGCCTCATTCCATGCATGGAATGAGGCGCGTTGTGATTTGCGTGCGACTTGAAGCTGGCGATCTAGCTGCTACACTCTCCATAGCGTAAATTAACTTTACAGAAGTGTGCGCGGGTGCTGGTGTTCGTGGATCAGGGGACAGCCATGGCGGAGCGTCGTCGTTCCGAGATCACGTCTATTTACCCCGAAATCAGGCGCCACGCGAGGAACTTGCCACGCCCGATGACGTCGTTCATTGGTCGTGAGCAGGAGGTCGCGGCCGTTAGCAGCCTGCTGAAACAGTCCCACGTGCGCCTGGTGACGCTTACTGGGGCGGGTGGAAGCGGCAAGACACGACTGGCTCTGGCTGTCGCCGCCCAGCTCGGCAGTCACTTCATTGATGGTGTCTGGTTCGTCTCACTGGCGACGCTGGCTGATCTGGATCTCGTCGTGCCGACCATTGCGCGCAGCCTCGATATTCGCGAGCACGACGATACCAACTCGATCGACGTGCTGGCTGATGAGTTGCAGAACTCAAAAGCGTTGATCGTGCTCGACAACTTCGAGCATCTTATCGGGGCGGTCGGCGTGATTCCTCAGCTGCTGGAGTCGTGCCCCTCGCTGAGCCTGCTGGTCACCAGCCGTGAGCCGCTGCATCTTACGGGCGAGTACGGTTTCCCCGTCCCACCGCTGCAGATGATTGACCCTAACGTGGATGTCCAGGGTGATGCTGTGCAGCTCTTCATCGAGCGAGCAAGATTGGTCGATCCTGAATTCGGCTTGACCGATAGCAATGCGCCGGTAATTGCCGAGATTTGTCGTCGGCTCGAGGGCTTGCCTCTGGCAATCGAGCTGGCGGCGGCACGCACCAAGCTCCTCTCTCCAAGCGATCTGCTGGCCCGGCTCGACCAGCCGCTCGACTTGCTGACCGGCGGTCCACGCGACGCTCCTCAGCGCCAGCAAACGATGCTCGCAACCCTGCAGTGGAGTTACGATCTGCTCCCTGCTGCTGAGCAGCAGCTCTTTCGTCAGCTAGCGGTATTCTCTGGCGGCTGGACGTTGGCGGCAGTCGAGGCCGTCAGCTTGCAGCCGGACGTTATGGAGCACTTGTTGCGGCTCGTGGAAAAGGGCTTGGTACAGCGGCGGGAGCGACAAGACCGGACGACGCGTTACGACATGCTCGAGCCAGTGCGTCAGTTTGCGAAGGAGCTCCTCGACCAGCATGACGAAGTGATTGAGACGCGCCAGCGACACGCTGACTACTATTACACCGTCATCGAGGGCTATTTCAAACGTTACGATGGTCCTGCCGGTGCTACCGAGTTGGAACGCATCGAGGCCGACCACGACAATTTGATGGCCGCGATTCGCTGGCTGAGCGAGACCAACCAGACAGAACAGGCTCTGCGATTCATCGGCGAGATCGGGATATTCTGGTTTGAGCGTGGGTACTTTATCGAAGGCTGGGCCATTGCCGAAGCTGTGTTGAACGCTCCGGGCGCATCGCAGCCAACCTATGGCCGGGCACGCGCTATCTGGGCATCTACCTGGCTGCGCTTGGCGCACGAAAACAGTGATGTTGCCTTTCAACTCATCAATGAGTCGTACAACATCATGGAGACACTGAACGACCGAGATGGCATGGGTCACGCACTGTTCAGGCGTGCCGCGCTTCACTATCGCCGTGGGGAGATCTCACAAGCCTGGGCTGATCTTGAGCGGTGCCGGTCACTGTTCCTCGAACTTCAGGACCACGCGATGCTTGCGCGTGTCGCGCACTACCGCGGTTTCTTCTTCTTTCATGACAATAATCTGGAGTCGGCCAGAGCAGCTCTGGAGGACGGGCTGGCGCTTGCACGCGAGCATGGACTCCATGCGACGAGGGTGCTCATTCTTGGTGTGCTCATCAGCGTTGCGCGGTTCTCACACCACACGCAACGAGAGGCCGAATTGTTGGTCGAGCGTCTTACGCTCCTTCGGTCGATCAACATTCACTGGTCCATTGCCGATGCGTTCGAGGAGGTTGGTTCGTTCGCCCGGCGCAGCTCGTTTTTGGAGGTTGCCTGTACCTTGTTTGCCTCAGCCAAGCAGTTGCGGGTTCGCGATGGGGGACCACATTCCCACAGGAGCCTGACGGACATTGACGAAGAGGTGCGTGAGATAGAGGATACACTGTCTCCGGCCGAGTTCGATGCAGCCTGGAACATCGGCCGGGAATTGAGCGTTGACGAGGCCATCGACCTCGCCCTTCAGACCATTCGCGAGATCCAGAGCTCGATGCCTCCATCAGCGCTCGGCAGGCTCTCGCCACGCGAGGTGGAGGTGATGCAACTCGTGGTGCAGGGGTTCGCCAATGCCCAGATCGGCGAGGCACTCTACATCTCGCCACGCACCGCTGCCCAGCACCTGCGCTCGATCTACAACAAGCTCGGCGTCAATTCCCGCGCCGCCGCAGTTGCCCGCTGGCTCGAGATTTCCAGCACCTAGCCTCGAATCGACTGCACAAATTGCGTAGTGCCTGCCCGATTGCGCATTGCGTCATCCGGACGATGTGCTGGTGCGCATTGCTCCCTATTCTGGCTGTAGTTGAACAGTCGTCATTACAGCAAGGAGCAACATCATGCAAGGCCAGACTATCGCAGGGCGACGGTTTGACGGTCATCAGCTCGCCATCGTCGTAATCGTGGTCGCACTACTCGCTGTCAGCGCCATCGGACTCGCGTCATTCGATGTCATCGATGATCCGTTTGCCGATAGTGATGGGGCTGTAGAAGCCCCCTACAGCGTCGACTACCATATGCGCGAGCTGGACAGCCTCAAGTTCCGAAAAGACAACATCTGGGAGACTGAGGGGTTCAACGCACTCACCGTCACTGACGCGACGACGAACCAGGCCGACTACGTCACCCAGCAGGCTCGCCAGTCAGCTGGTCCCATAAGTGTCACTGACCTCACGACGAACCGGCTCGACCATCAGTTCTTCGAGGGCATCAGCATCTGGGAGTTCGAGGTTCCATCGAGCGACCAGCGCGCCAAGCCAGCATCAGCGATTGATCCAGACATCGGCTTCACGCCTTAGAGCATCTGAGATGTGGCCGATACGAATGAGCATGCAGAGAACAAACAGAGATACCTGACGCACTGTTCAACGCCGGCCCGGACGCCACCAAGCTCTCCCCGGGCCGGCTTCTTAATTCTCCATAACCATCTGAACAGGATTGCCGTCCGGGTCAGCGACCCAGGCGGCGCGCAGCCGGCCGTTGAGGAACGTGTGCGGGGGAGTGATCGACTGAGCGCCCTGCTCGATGAGCCGTTGGTAGGCGTCGTCGACGTCATCGGTCCAGAGACAGACCTCCGCCCGTGGCGGGCCGTCCGCAGCAGCCAGACCGTGCGTATCACGCGCTGACTCGATCGATGCCAGGCCGAGGATGAAGCTCCCGATGTGGAGCTCGACGTGGTCGGGCGGGCCGGTCTCTGGCGTTCTGAACGTCTCCTCGAAGCCGAACAGATCGCGGTAGAAGGTCATGCACGCTTCGACGTCCTGGACATAGAAGTTGACTTGCGGATCACGAAACACACCCGTCTCCGATTCTTGTCATCAGCGTGGCTCGAAGTTCACTGGCCGGCCGGCAAAGTGG
>CAYNTE010000149.1:1913-6885 GCA_964399615.1 uncultured Thermomicrobiales bacterium | reverse complement strand
CGTCCTCAAAGTCTCCCGCACCATCGCTGACCTCGAAAACACCGACCAGATCGCCTCCCACCACCTCGCCGAGGCCCTGCAGTACCGGCCGACGATCCAGGCGTGATTGCCACACTGCGCATCGTTTGTCGCGGCTTGTATTGAGATGGTTTGGTGGTGAAAGCGCCGCAGTGCAGTGTGTTGCAACGCGGCGCTCCAGGAGTGGCGTATGAAAACGAGACTCAACGCTAGACGCGTGAGAATGACTTACGCGGGATTGATCTGGAGATTCGCGCCATGCGAATGAGCTGGATCAAGCGTCGAAGCTTCTGCTCCGCTCTTGGCCGTCAACACCGCCATGTATGGTCCCTCGCCCCGAGAGTCGAGGTGCTCAGCGACCGCACCCGAGCCGCCCTCGGTTGGTGTGGCCAGTGTTATCGGGTGTGGGCCCATGCTGAAGGTCATCGTGTTCGCCCCGATATCGTCGCGTGAGACGACATCTGGAAGCGGGACATCCAGCATGGCCCTGTATATCTTGCCGGTCGCTGCGAGATCATGCACCGCGATGATGATCTCGCTAATCCCAGTTACACCGTTGGCATGTTCCGCGTCGTCCCCGCTCGGAAAGCGGAGGGTACGATCGGTGATCGGTTGGAAGAGCAACGGCAGCACACCGAACGAATCTTCGATAGTCATGACCATGCGCGTTTGCATCTGGAAGCCGTCATCGCGCTTTCGTCCGCCAGTGTAGGGCTCGCCATAGCGTGCCCCGGCTGGGCGGGCGCGTTCGAGTACCTGGTCCGCGTCAGCAACCCAGGCTCCATAATCAACGAAACCCTCGCCGAGCTTCAATGGTTCGAAGAACCTACTGGCTGGAGCACCCTCGGGTGTCTGAAATGCCAGTAGTTCGATATAGGTACCGTCGTGGAAGCCGATCAGCACATTCTCAGTGCCCGCGGCGTGCTTTCCCCCAGGCTTAACCTGGAAGCCGAGTACCTCGTAGTTGTGGGCTGCTTCGTCGAGATCCTTCACAAGAATGATAAGATGATCGATGCCAAGGAATAATGGATCCGCCATGCCTAGCTCTCCTCAATCGGCTCGCCTACCAGCACAGCTTCCTCGCCGTGCAACACTGTAGGAAGAGACCGGATAATGCAAACAACGCCTGGGTTTGGGGCGAGCACTTGCTCCTTGACACCGCCGAACAGGTCACAGATCTCCGCGATGACCTGGCCTTCGCTCACCTCTTCGCCAAGTTCGACTCTGGACTTGAAGAAGCCAGCGGCTGGGCTGGGAACGAACGATCCCTTGACTCGTCGCTGGTTGCTGTTAACGACCTGTGTGCCATCTTGCATGCCCTGCATGTAGAGGACGTTCTTGATGCCCTGGACATGAATCTGCACGTCTGCTTCGGTCAAGCGCGCGGCGCTACCCGCCTCAACAGTGAGGGTCGGCACTCCAGCGTGTGTGGCGGTGCCGGCCAGCCCACCGGAAGCCCCCATTTTGGTTTCCCAGACAAAGTCAAACCCCGTGGCAGCAGCGATAGCCTGAGCCTTTACTTCTGGCTCGGAGTCACCACCCGGGCAGATGATGGTTGGCAGGAGCGAAATGTAGGAGCCTCCGCCGTGGAGATCCAGCACTGCGTCGCTCTTTTGAACGATATCTTCAAAGAATCGGCGTGCGATGAGATGACTTACCGAGCGGCCGGATGTGCCGGGAAAAATGCGGTTCATGTTCACGGAATCAATCGGTGAGAGACGGCTCGGTACCTCATAGGCAGGGATGTTCACGATTGGGACGCCGATGAACGTTCCGCGAAGCGTACTGGGGTCTAGCGCCTGCCATACCCGCAGGATTGCTTCCGGCCCTTCGAATTCATCGCCGTGGATACCACTATCTACCGTCAGCACCGGCCCATCTTCAGCACCGCGGACCGCCATCCACGGGATGCCAATCGGACTACCGGCCGGGGATGTGGTTACCGGCAGCCAACCGGTGAGTTTTTCTCCAGGTGATAGGTCAAATGGATTAGAAACTCTACTTGTCATACGTGCGCATGGCCTTTCAACTGACGTTGAATCTTTCGCGAGTAGGAACAGCGGTAGCCGGGGACCTCACAAATGCATGCAAACTCCATTTCTCTGAAAGCTAGTCAACAGGATTCGATTGGCGTGGCTCGTGCGAGATCAATGCAACATACGCGGATCAATCCATGCCTGAATGAGATCGACGAACATATTGGTAACCACGAACACAGTTGCCATCAGCAGCACGATGCCCTGAACAAGTGGGTAGTCACGTTCGAGGATTGCGGTAACCAGCAAGTGGCCGAGCCCGCGGCGGGCAAAAACTGTCTCCACAACGACGGTCCCGGCCAGCAGCGTTCCGAACTGAATGCCGATCAAGCTGATGACGGGGATGAGTGCATTCCGGAGCGCGTGATGAAAGACGACAGCAAACTCGGTTAACCCTTTTGCGCGTGCCGTGCGCACATAGTCTTGACCGAATACGTCGAGGCACGCCGATCGCGCCATACGTGCGATCGGCGCGGCAAAGATGAGCCCTAGTGTGAGGGCCGGGAGAATGAGCGCCTTGGGACCGCCGCTGCTCGTCACGGGAATCCATCCAAGCGTGACGGAAAAGATGTAGAGCAACATGAGCCCAAGCCAGAAACTCGGAATTGAGACACCTAGCACTGCTGTGACCATTGCCGCACTATCTATCCAGGTGTTGTGATAGTAGGCAGCCAAAGTGCCGAGAATGAGCCCCAAGCTAACTGCGATGAGAGTCGCAGTTACAGCGAGCTCCACAGTAGGCCGGATTTGCCCGGCAAGTTCGGATGTCACGGGCTGATGCGTACGCAACGAGCGGCCGAGGTCACCCTTAGCAGCGTTGGAGACGAACGTCAGGTATTGCATGTGGAGCGGTCTATTCAGACCCAACTCCCCACGCAACCGTTCGATTTGCTCGACGCTAGCGCCACCTTGCGCCATCATGGTCATGACAGGATCGCCTGGCACCAAATGCAGCATGGAGAAGACCAGGAGACTGACTCCAAGCATTACCGGGATGAGTGCCAATAGGCGTCTGGCAACAAACTGAACCACTTGCCAACCTCACGAGTATCACGATACGCAGTGCTGCGTGCGGTCGTTAGCCGATATACGCGTTATGGAACCGGGGCTCGGCATCTCGATTCCAGAGCAATCCTTGAACCTCTGGTCTGGAGACAAAGACGTACGGTTCGATATAGAGCGGCACAACCAGCACGTTCTCCATCACATATTCCTGGATGGCTCGGTAGGCCTCCAGCCGCTCGCTCGGCTCAACCGTCTGTGCCGCGCTGTTGATCTGATCAGCGAGTTCCTGATCGTCGGTGCGCGTGAAGAGCAGACCATTGCTGCCAGCCGTCTGGGGATCGTAGACGACGTCGATGACGCCAAGGTCTGATTGGAACGCGCCGCCGATCATCAGGTCGTATTCGCCGTTTGCGATGATCCCGAAGACGGTACCCCAGTCAGTTGAGACGATTTCGGTTGCGACACCAATCTCAAGAAGTTGACCTTGTACGAGCTCCGCAACCTGGGTCATAAAGACGGAGCTTGGCGCCAGCATCTTGAGACTCAACTGGGCCCCATCCTTCTGACGAGTCCCATCGTCACCCATCGACCATCCAGCTTCATCCAACAGCCGCCCGGCTTCATCAAGGTCGTGCTCCAGCGCGGCTGCCTCCAGGCTTTCGTCGAAGCCAATCATCGAAGGAGAGAGTGGAGTTCTCGCAACGGCCGCAGCCCCGCCGAAAAACGGCGCCAAGACAATGTTGTCGGGATTGACGGCATGGCCGATTGCCTTACGGACATTGAGGTCGTTGAGCGGCTCATTCATGACATTGAAGTGCAACGCACGAACGGTCCCAGGGCGCAGGCTCACGACCGTTTGGTAACTGGAATTATCGGTGAAGCGTGGTGTGTCGGTGAATGACAGGTTAATCATGTCGACTTCTTGTTGCTCTAGCGCAGCCGTTCGAGTCACATCCTCCTCGATAATCCGCACGGAGATGCCGTCGAGGTAGGAAGGGCCGACATGGTCGTAGCCTTCGAAGCCCCACGTATGGTCGGCGTACTGCTCAAGTTCAATGCGTTCGTTGCTTACCCATTCCTTGAACCGGAACGGACCGGTCCCGACAGGTTGCGAGGCAAAGTCATCACCCAGCTCAGTCACCGCGGTTGGAGAGAGCATGCTCAGGTAGTAGCCTGAAACGCCATCGAAGAACCGGCCATTTGGCTCGCTGAATACGACTTTGACTTCAGTCGGGCTAACGACTTCAGATTCGACGTAACCTTCCAGGAAACCCGTCGTGAAGGGTGATGACTTCGAGTCTGGATTCGAGATCCAGTCGAATGTGAATTTGACTGCTTCAGCATCGAATGGTGTCCCGTCGTGGAAGACGACGTCGTCCAGTAGATGGAATGTCCACTCTGTGCCGTCTGACGAGATTTCCCAACTGGTAGCGAGAGCGGGCAGAAAGTCCTTCGAGGTCTCTTCAAATACGACCAGCGTTTCGAATATATGGGTTCCCACGCATCGTTCGATAGATGCAGTGAACTGATAAGGAGCTAGACTCCTGGCGTCGCTATTCCAGGTAAACCGGAGCACGCCGCCACGCGGTACGTCGTCTTCAGATTCAGCGGTTGAATCGTCTTGTGCCGCTTCAGTCGAGATTGACGTCTCCTCAGATTCCGTCTCCTCAGGTTCTGTCGACTCGCTAGCTGATCCAGCTTGCGTCTCGTCGCCTTCTGCCTCTGTCGCAGCCGTCGTTTCGGACGCGGTTTCAATCGACTCAGGTGAGTCGTCGTCTCCGCCGCAGGCTGCGAGCAGTGTGATCGAGCTGGCCACTCCTAGTGCCAGTGCGGATCGCCGTGTAAGTCTCCGCTGTAACATGACGGGCGTTGCCTTTCTCCTCAAATCCAAACGCACAAACGGAACACTGCTG
>CAYNTE010000149.1:0-1903 GCA_964399615.1 uncultured Thermomicrobiales bacterium | reverse complement strand
GATTGCTCGTCGCCAAGACCGGCTCGGTCTCATGGTCTAGATCCTTAATCGAGGATCTAGCGCATCGCGTAACCCGTCACCCAGCATGTTGATGCCGAGGACGATCAGCACGATGACGCTTCCAGGGGCGACCGTCGCCCACCAGGCTGAGTAGATATATGTGCGACCGCTCGCGAGCATTGCTCCAAGTTCAGGAGTCGGTGGTTGAGCACCCAAACCCAGGTAACTGAGACTCGCCTCGGTCAAAATGGCAATAGCCATCGTCAGTGTTGTGACAACGAGCATCGGAGAAATCATGTTGGGGAAGAGATAGCGAAGGAGGATTCTGCCGGGCGAACAGCCGATGGCATTGGCTGCTTCCACAAAGTCTTCACCCGCGATTTTCCGGGCTAGGCCGCGAGCTACGCGAGCGTAATAAGGTATTGTGGTGATGCCGACAGCAATAATGACGCTCTTGAGTGCTGGGCCGAGGATCGCAATAATCACCATCGCGAGCAAGATGCCAGGGAACGCCATCATAATGTCGACGAGTCGCATGATGACTCTGTCAGGCCATCCAGGAAGATACCCGCTGATCAGCCCTGCAGAAGTGCCTATTGCCCCGCCCATAACGACTGACAAAAGTGCGATAACCGTTGTGACACGAACGCCGGAGATTACTCTGCTGAGGATGTCGCGGCCCAGCTCATCCGTTCCGAATGGATGCGATCTACCAGGGGCTTGCAGCGCCAGTTCAATTCGGGTTTCTAGGGGATCGGCTGGCGCGAGCAATGGAGCCAGGAGGCCAACGATGCTAGCAGCGACGACAAGCACTAGACCAATAGTTAGCGCCCGATTTTTAATTAGGCGACTGAGCGTATGTTTACCTACAACCTGCCGCATAGCCATCGTGTTGCTCCTGAAGGACTCGAGTGATTGGTCAGCTAACTACTGAGCTGCGAGACCGTACATCAGTCTGGGCGTTTCAACGTCATGTACTGAACCTGCGTTGATGAGAAGAGATTGGTGAGTACGCGATTACGCGCTGACTCTATGCGCTCACGTTCGTGGCGTTCAGCGCCCTCTTCGTCTCGGTTGGCCAGCAAGTCGATAAGTTGCCGGTGTTTGCGAAAAATGTCGTTGGAGTCTGGAACCTGGATGATTGAGATCCGAAATACTCGTTCCATCTCCTCCAGCACACCTGCGATCATCTCGACCAGGCGATCATTTCCAGTGGAGCGCGCGATTTCGAGGTGGAACGCGGCGTGCCGTTCGAGATAGTTGTCAACGCCGATTGACTGGAGCGTCACATTTGTTGCGCCGCATAGTTCGTGCAGCTGGTCCAGCTGGCTCTTTGAGAGCTTCGAGGCTGCCATCCTGGCAGCGTAGGGCTTGAAGAGCAATCTCAATTCGTAAAGCTCGGCGACGTCTTTGACGGTGATTGGTGCGACGACATAGCCCTGGCGCGGTATAGGCTCAACCAGTTGCTCCTGAGTCAGCCGCTTCAGTGCCGCACGAATAGAGGCACGGCTAATATCGTACGCGTCACACAGGCTTGATTCGGAAACCTGGGTGCCCGGAGATAATTCTGTCGTCCGAATCGCTTTCTTGATGACCTGATATGCTGCTTCTGATTTGGCGATGTGCTCTGGACTTGCCATTCGAACCCAATCATATTGAGATATTTCGTCGACATTGATGACATGTTACACGAGCGTAACATCGGAATAGTGAGATGTCAATGTAGGTCTTTGACATGTCAGAGGTGCCCACTAACAGAGAAGTCAAACCAACTTCGGCGTTTGATTGGTGAGAGCCGCTCGATTACCAATCTCAGAAGGCGCCGAAGCGTTGGTCCGCTTTGATCATTCGTGGATGACGACGCGGGTGCCGTAGTCGGCGAAGCGCCAGATCTGTTCGGCGA
>CAYNTE010000148.1:5734-6924 GCA_964399615.1 uncultured Thermomicrobiales bacterium | reverse complement strand
TTCGCCACATACGCCAGCGTGAACGTCCGCGGATCATGCTGCACCCAATCCCCCGGCTGACCCAGCACATTCTCCCAGGGCACAAACACATTCTCCAGATGCAGACTCCAGCTCACCGTCGCCCGCATCCCCATCACATCCCAGTTGTCCGAGAGCGACACCCCCGCGTCATCCTTCGAGACAATCACCGTCGTATAGCCCGCCGCCCGGCTCGTCGCCCCCGGCGCCATCACATACACCACGTAGTAGTCCGCCGCCGGCGTCAATGACCCAAAATGCTTCGTCCCATTCAGCCGGAAGCCACCATCCACCGGCGTCAGCTCCGATTCATACTGCCCCGACCCGATCTGCCGCGGATTCGATTCGCTCCCGCACGAAGCGATCAACGCGCCCCGCTCGACAACCTCTCCCAGAATCCGCCGCTTCTGCTCCTCATTCCCCAGATACCCCACGATCCCTGAGGCATGCGATTGAATCTGCAGCAGCTGCCCCGTCGAAGCGCAGCCCGTTGCGATTGCCTCCAGCACCATATAGAAAGGAAGATAGCGATCACCTTGCCAGAAGCCATGCCCGCCGAGCTCCTTCGGCACCGTCAGCGTCAGCAGACCCTCCTCACGCAGCCGCTCGAAATTCTCCTTCGGAAACGCCGCCGCCTCGTCATACCCCCTCGCCCGCTCCGCAAACTCCCCCGCCAACCCACGCGCAACCTCAACCAACGCCCGCTCATCATCCCGCAGCGAAAAATCCATAACCTGCCCCGCCTCATCCATAAATTCTGCCGATACGAAGCAGCATAGAAACAACCCCCACCCCTGTCAACGCACAGCACAAAAAAGCCTGTGCTAGCTGAAGGCTTTAGACATTGAAACTGAACCAGGTTGTTAGATGGTCATCCCGACCGCAGCGGAGGGATCTCTCCGGAAAACTGACAACAACTGCCATCACTCATATCGAGAGCCCACATTCAATCCCTCCAACCGCCACCTCGGACGTGGCCAAGCCTCCGGATCACCCTCTGTCGACCACACCGTCATCGAGGCCGGGGCAATATCCACATCGAACCCCAACGAGATCGGCAGACCACCGAACACAATCAGCGAGATCTTCACCACCTCAGCATGCGTTACAGCCACCACCGTCTGCCCTACATGCCGCGCCGCGATCTCCTCCAGCACCGCCCCCGCCCGAGC
>CAYNTE010000148.1:0-5724 GCA_964399615.1 uncultured Thermomicrobiales bacterium | reverse complement strand
CCACGACTCATTGCCCCGCTCGAATGGCCGATAGACCCCACCACCAGCCAGCCCATGCGATTCCCGGTAGGCATCCCACGTCAGACCATCCGCCTCATCCGGCGTCAACC
This sequence comes from uncultured Thermomicrobiales bacterium, assembly GCA_964399615.1. Classification (GTDB taxonomy): domain Bacteria; phylum Chloroflexota; class Chloroflexia; order Thermomicrobiales; family CFX8; genus CAYNTE01. The sequence goes on along the minus strand of CAYNTE010000148.1, from coordinate 5,614 downwards.
AGGTAGAAAGCCCCCGCTCCTCAACGATCTCCAGCCCACCCAGCCCCTCCGCCACAACCCGTGCCGTCTCCACCGCCCGCGGCAACACCGAGCTATAGACCGCCGCCACATCTCCACCAAAATCCCGACCCAAACGCTCCGCCAGATCCCCCACCTGTCGCCACCCAACCTCCGTCAGCCCACGATCTCCACGCAGCCCACCAACCACCCCTTCAATCTTGTGCCACGATTCCCCATGCCGCACCAACACCACCCGCGTCACCACCATCACCCCTCCTCATCCCATCCCCGCCTTATCCCCCCTCTCCCTTTATGGGAGAGGGGGCCAGGGGGTGAGGGAAGTCCCCCGACTATCGACTCCCCACAACCCCCGGCCGCTGCTTCCAATAATTCGTCGCACCTTCAAACTCATGCGCCACCTGCAACACCTTCAAGTCCTGATGCCACGGTCCCACAATCTGCAGACCCACCGGCAGCGCAGGATCATCCGACGTGAACCCCGCCGGCACCGAGATCGCAGGCAGACCCGTGAACGAGATCCAGTACGCCGACTTCATCCAGGCGATGTACGTCTCCATCTCCACCCCCTCGATCTCCGTCGGGTACGGGATGTTCACATCAAACGGCGGCACCTGATTCACCGGACACAGCAGCACATCATAATCCTCGAAGAACGCCAGCATCCTGCGGTAGACATCGCTCCGCGTCGCCTCTGCATGAGCCACATCCAGCCCGCTCAGCGCCAGCCCCTCCTCCGCATTCCAGATCACCGTGTCCTTCAACTGATCCCGATGATGCTTCAGGTGCTCCTCGTGCCCGGCGATGAACGTCCACGCACGCAACGTCCGGTACGCCTCGTCAACCCCGCTCAAATCCGGGTCCGCCAGCTCCACCTTGGCACCCAGACCCTCAAACACCAGCGCCGCCTGATCCAGCACCGCGCTCACCCGCCGGTCTACCGGCAATCCCCCGAGCGTCGGACTCCAGGCCACCCGCAGACCCGAAAGATCCATGTCCAGCGGTCCCGCGAACATCTCCCCCGACTCCGGCAGCGAGAGCGGATCGCGTGGGTCTGGCCCCGCAATCGTGCTCAACAGCAGCGCCGTGTCCTCCACCGTGCGCCCCATCGGCCCGCTCACCGAGAGCCCGTACCAGGCCAGCTGCGCACCATGTCTCGGCACCCGGCCCCCCGACGGCCGGAAACCCACCACATTGTTGAAATTCCCAGGGTTCCGCAGCGATCCGCCGTGGTCACTCCCATCCGCAATCGGGATCATCCCGCTCGCCAGCGCCGCCCCGGCCCCGCCCGAGCTGCCGCCGCATGTCTTCGTGATGTCATACGGATTCAGCGTCGCCCCGAAAACCGGGTTGAACGACTGCGACCCCGCCCCAAACTCCGGCACATTCGTCTTGCCGATCCGCAGCGCCCCCGCGTCCACAATCCGCTTCACAATCAGCGCATCCTCAGTCGGGATATTGTCCGCATAAATCGGCGATCCCATCGTCGTCCGCATCCCCGCCGTCGCCGCCAGGTCCTTGTGCGCCACCGGCAGCCCGTGCAACGGCCCGACATCATCCCCGGTCGCCAGCGCCGCGTCCGCCGCATCCGCCAGCGCCAGCGCATCCGCCTCGTCGATCATCGTCACAATCGCGTTCACCGTTGGGTTCACCCTGGCGATCTGCGCCAGGTGCGCCTCCATCACCTCCCGCGCCGAGATCTCCCGCTCACGAATCTTCCGCGCCAGCTCCACCGCCGTCGAAAAACACAGCTCATCCATACCTACACAGACTCCTCCCGGTTGATCGCAGTTCTTTAGACGCATCATAGATGCTTTCGAATCCCCTGAGCTCCACCACATTCGAAAGCCATCTACTAACTATCTCGCGCAGCAAGCTGCACTGATGTAAGCTGTACCGTCAACTTTTCTCGTTCCAGCGAATAGATTGGGGGATAGATGGGATTATTGCGCGCCGTTCTCGCGCTGACCCTGGCTGCCGTCCTGCTCTTGAGCGTGGGAATTGCTCCTCACCCGGCTCTCGCCGCGACCGTTGTCGTTGGAGAAGGCGCCTACGCCTGCAACTTCGACGGCTTGGAACAGGCCATCACCGACGCCAGCACGACCGACACTAGCTCACCAGGCCTCGTCACCTTCAACTGCCCAAGCCCCACCATCTCGTTTGCCCAGGAGATCACCATCGGAGGCCTACAACTCCAGGCGGTCATCATCGATGGCAGCAACAGCGCTGGCGATCAGATAGTCTTTGACTGGGATGGAGCGCCGGGCTTCTTCGCTGTCAATGCCTTGGGACACCTCACCATTCAGCACCTCACCATGCAAAACGGCGTCCATACCGCAGCGCTAGATAGCGCTGGCGGCGCAATACAGGTCAGCGCCGGCGGCACCTTGGTCGCGCATGACGTTATCTTCAGCAACAATGAATCGAATTTCGGCGGCGCGATCGATAATAGTGGCACGACCATCATTCGTCAGAGCACGTTTACCAACAACAAGGCACTCTTCGAAGAAGGGGGCTGGGGCGGCGCTATCCAGAGCACCGGTTCTCTCATCATCACCCAGACCACCTTCGACAGCAATTCTGCGAACGCCGGTGGGGCAATCCTCAGTGAGGGATCCCTCACCGTCACCCAAAGCAGCTTCACCAGTAATTCGGGCGGCGCTGGTGGAGCGATAGTAAGCGCCAGCACGCTCTCCATCAGTCAGAGTAGCTTTGTCGGCAACGTCACCCCGTTTACCGGGGGCGCTATCTACATCAACGTTAGCGCGGGCGACAATCCCGTGATCACCTCCTCCACATTCATCAACAATACGTCCGGCGGCACGGGCTCCGCCCTCTCCGTTATTGATCTCGTGCCGCTAACCAGCCTCTCCTGGTCGACCATCGTCCAGCCGCCAGGCACGGCACCAGCAATAGAGAACGGTGGAAATCTGGAGCTGACGGGCGTTATCCTTGCCGGTCAAGGAGATAATTGTTTAGAAGGAAGCGGCCTTGTCTTTGATAGCGACACGCTCTCCGATGACTTCAGTTGTGGGTTGAGCGGTGAAGGCTCCGTTGAAGGTGTCGCCGATCTCGGCCTCGGACCGCTCACCACCTCCACTATCAATGGTGTCGAGCAAAGCTACTTCCCACTCCTCCAAGGCAGCCCCGCCATCGATGGCAGCGCGGCTGACACCTGCCCGGCGTCCGACAACCCCGAAATCCGCAATCTCGATCAGCTCCATTCCCCGCGCCCGCAAGGCCTCTCCTGCGATATCGGCGCCATCGAGTCCTCGTTCAGCCATGCGCTGCTGTGTGCCAATCGCTGGAACGGCGCACTCCGCTACACCGACGATTGCACCCGCAGCGAGATCCTGCTGGAGCCGGCCTACAGCACCCCGATCCCCCTCTGCGTCAACCAGTGGAACGGCGCAGCCCGCATGGATGACGACTGCAGCCGCAGTGAGGACTTCATCCTCGTCAGCAACAGCTACACCGTCCCCATATGTGTCAACACATGGACCGCCACCCTGCGCGTCAGCCAAAGCTGCACCCGCTCCGAATTCGCCACCTTCCTCTAACCCTCCGCCCTATCCCCCTTCTCCCCCCTTTGTCGGAGAAGGGGGCCAAGCGATGAAGATCGTCCCGTGTCCCCACCCGGACCCCATCCCCTCTTCCCAAAATCTCCCCTATCCGCTATCATGCAACATAAGAAGTTCAGACAATCGAGAAAGAAGCACAATCCATGCAGCGAGCCCGCATGTTTACTGCCCTGATCCTCGCCAGCAGTCTCATCCTCTCTCTCATCATCTTGTCCCCAACCATCACCCTCGCAGCTACCACCACCGTCACCGATTGCACCCAGGCCGGGCTCCAACAAGCCATCAACAATACCGCCCCTCCTGCCACCCTCACCTTCGACGCCACCTGCACCCTCATCAGCTTCAGCGGCTCCCCCATCACAATAGACAGCACCATCGCCATCGACGGCGCCAACAACATCTCCCTCTATGGCGTCGGCAATACCCACCTCTTCACCGTCACCAACGGAGGCGATCTCACCCTCAAGAACATCACTCTCTTAAATGGCACGGCCCAGGGTGACCTCGGCTTCCAAAATGGCGGTGCCATCAAGGTCAATAGCGGTGGCTCGCTCACCGCCATCGCCACCACCTTTTTCCTTAATCACGCCAACGAAAATGGTGGTGCCATCTACAGCCAAGGCACCGTCAACATCACCGACTCCGAATTCTCTGATAATGACGCTCGTTCAACCGGCGGAGCCATCGCCAATTTCCAGGGCACCCTCAATATCAACTACACCACCTTCAGCGGCAATGACTCGGTCGACGGCGGCGCGATCGACAACTACGGCCCACTTGAAATCACTCACAGCACCTTCACTCAAAATGACGCACAGATCAATGGCGGCGCAATCTGGAACCACTCATCCGCTATCAAGATCACCCAAAGCGACTTTGCCACCAATCGCGCCAGCTACGGCGGCGCGATTGCCAACGACACCGATGCCAGCATCGAACTATCCCGTAGCTCCCTCACCAGGAATACAGCCGTACTCACTGGTGGCGCCATCCTCAATGCCGGCACCCTCAACACCACCCAATCGATTTTCCTCCTCAACAGTGCACCCAGTGGTGGCGCAATCAGCCTCAACGGCGACTCCCAGAACACCCAAATCTCCCAGAGTACCTTCATCAACAACTCAGCCGCAATCACCGGAGGCGCCATCAACATCGCAGATGGCCAGTCCCACATCACCTCCACCACTTTCAGCCTCAACGAAGCAGACGCTAGTGGTTCCTCAGTTGCCATCGGCCCTGACACGGAAGCTGCGGACATCTCCTGGTCCACCATCGTCCAACCCGAGAACACAACACCCGCCCTCGACATCGCACACGACCTCACCCTCCAAGGCGTCCTCCTCGCGGGCGATGACCAGCACTGCCAAATCGACGGTGGCACGCTTAACGATTCCTACACCTTGGCCAATGACGCCAGCTGCAACCTCTCTGGCAACGGATCGCGCCAAGAGATCACCAACCTCGGCCTCGGCGTTCTCACGTTCTCCACCATTAACGACATCTTCCAGTTCCACTACCCGCTCCTTGCAGATAGCCCCGCCATCGACGCCGGCCCCACCTCCTGCGATACCGACATTCTCGATGATCCCGATCCCGACCAGCTTGGCAACCCCCGTCCCTACCACTACTACTGCGATATTGGCGCCATCGAATCCCCCTTCGCCACCACCCTCCTCTGCGTCAACACTTGGAATGGCGCACTCCGCCTGACCGGTACAAACGCATGCAACCGCAGCGAGACCCTCATCAACATCGCCCACGACGCCCCCCTTCAGCTCTGTGTCAACAACTGGAACAGCACAACCCGCCTCGCCACCCACTGCACCCGCTCCGAACACCCCATCATCATCGCAGGCGACCACACCACCTCCGCCTGCGCCAACCGCTGGAACGGCACCCTCCGCCTCACGCAAAACTGCACCCGCTCCGAAACCCACCACTGGCTCTAACCAAACAGAACCAACAAAAAAGGTCCGAAGCCCTCAAGCTTCGGACCTTCTCCTCCGGTTCCCCCT
>CAYNTE010000147.1:4556-7050 GCA_964399615.1 uncultured Thermomicrobiales bacterium | reverse complement strand
CGACTCCGCTGCGCGGAGCCTGTCCTGAGCGCAGTCGAAGGGCTCAGGATGACATAGAGACGTAGTCGTCTGAGTACTGACGATGGCAGTCGTTGTCCCAGTCCTCCACCCGATCCCCAATCACCGATTCCCGACCGCTGGCTCCCGACTCCCGATCACCGACAACCGGTTCCAGCCTGAGAGACTGCCGATTAGCCCGAAGACCGGCAGCATCAGCGCCAGCGCGCCGTAGCCACCGAAGCTGATAATCAATCCCCCAACCGCCGCGCCCAACGCCCCACCAAGGCTGAAGATCGATTCGTTAATCACCAGCGTCGTCGCCTGCCCAGTAGGCGTATAGCCCGCAAGCAGACCGAGGATCGTGACGACACTGACACCCATCATGAAGAACCCCAACATCGCCAGCACCACCGTCCCGATCACCCCAGTCGGCAATCCAAAGACTGCGCATAAGATGAGCCCGCAGAGCCCCATCGTCAGACCGAAGAGCACGTGGAGATCGAAACGGCTGAGCCGGCCCGCAACAAAACTCCCCGCAGCAAACGCCGACCCAGTGAGGGCCACCACAAGACCAAAACGCTGGACAGATATTCCCAACTCATCAATGAAATAGGCGCCCGCGTACGTCATCGCCCCCATGAACATGACACCCTGGCAAGCCGAACCAACAAAGAGCAACACCATCTGACGCGAGCCCAGCAGCGGGCGATATGAGCCGAGAATATCCCGCAAGGTGAGACGAGCGCGCTCGTCACGTGAATCCTCGGATACCAGACGCAACAGCAACCCGATCGATACCGCCGACAGCACACCAACCAGCACCCACGCACCACGCCAGCTAAGCCAGGCACTGACACCGGTCAGCAGCGGAACGCCAACGATCGAGCTCAGTGAGAGAGAACCGCTGACGACACTCAGCGCCCGCAAACGAATCGCTCCGCTATAACGCGTGCTCACGATCGCGAACGTGATGCCGATCGAAGCCGAAAACCCTACTCCACCAATAAGCCGCGTCAGCAGCAAGATGATGAAGTTCGGCGCTAGCCCTCCCCCGACCGCGCTGACCACCGTCAGCACAAGGCCGAAGCAGAGCACGCGCCGGTGGCCGTAGTGGTCCGCAATTGGCCCAGCAAACAGCCCACCGAGCGCCGCCAGCACCAGGAACGCCGTCGCAGCCTGGCCAATCAGAGGCACCGTCTGGTCCAGATCGTCCGCAATATCGACGACAAAAGGGCCAAGCTGCGAGCTGCTCATCAGCCCAGCCACCGCCGCCGCACAAAGCGCCGCCACGACTCCGACCTCGATCTCCCGATCGGCCACCCGCGGCTCAACCCCGACCATACGCATCTTCCTCGTTACCTAGAAAACCCCACCCCTCGCCGTATCCCGCCTCCCGCTATAGTAGAGCGTCCAGCCCTGTACAGACCAGCCGCTGACGCACCTCAATGCGCAACGTTCCCCGCCCCCAATTCCCTGTCCTGTCCCCCTTCTCCCTTTATGGGAGAAGGGGCTAGGGGATGAGGGTTGCCCCGATCTCCTCTATCCTCGCGCCGACACATGCTGCACTGCCCAGCCATTGCCGTCCGGGTCGTTGAAGAAGACGAAGCCACCGTAATCCACAATCTCATCGCCCTCCGCCGCAGCCCGAGGCGCGCCATCCTCACCAAAAACCTGCACCTCGCTGGCATCCACCCCACGCTCGATCAGTTGCTCCCGCGCCGCCCAGATATCCGGCACAATCAAGTGCAGCCCCTGGATGCTACCTGGCTCCATCGGCGCCAAACCCGTCCCGATCGCAATCGAACACCCCGATCCCGGTGGCGTCAGCTGCACCACCCGGAAGTTCTCATTCGGACTGAAATCGACATCGACATTGAACCCAAGCTGCTCCTCATAAAACGCCTTCGACCGGTCAACATCCGACACCGGCACCACGACCAACTCCAGAGTCCAGTTCATCTCAAGCTGTCCTTCCATAGGATCGCAATCACCGCCGATTACGCCCTCTTCCGATACGTGACGTCCATGTCACGCTCCCAGTTCTCATGATCCATGGCAATGTCGAACTGACCAGTGATCGTCTTGCCGCCGTCGCTGATCGTCCCAGCGAAGCGCTGCGCAAAATCCGGATCGTCCCGCCAGTACTTCCACTCGCCGCCTTCCAGACTCATCGCGTAGATTCGCCTCACTCCGCGCGAGTCGAAGTAGTGCATCTTGTACTCACCAGCGTCCTCATCCCAGCCCATGATGCAGATGCCGTTTGGGAACTCGGGCCGGTCAACTGTCGAGCGCATGACTAGAAATCCACCGCCCTCCAGCCACTCGAACGTGACTTCTCCACGGGCCGTCTCCTCGGGCAGCAGCCGATGCACACCCTCCGAAACCCACTCACCGACGAACACATCAAGCGCCTCCAGCTCCGGACGCTGCTCCGGGTTTGGCTGGGTCATGATGAGCTCCCCACCAGCGTTGGCAGGTACTCGCCCAGCTTGTC
>CAYNTE010000147.1:0-4456 GCA_964399615.1 uncultured Thermomicrobiales bacterium | reverse complement strand
AGATCGATCTCACAATGCGGCGCGCTAAATCCCCTGGGCCACCACCACTCCACCACATGCTCCGGCTGTGTCCAGACCTGCCAAACCAGATCTCGCGGCGCATCAAACTCCCGCGAAATCGTCAAGTCAGGCGTCATTGCCTGCACCTCGTCCATCGTTCGTTCGATAACCATCGTGGCTCCTATCCATCGAGTCACTTCAACCAGCGTGTGCGACCTAGCTCTCCGCACCCGACCGGTAGACAATCTCCACCGTGCCGTCGGGGTAGGCAATCTGCCGCTCAAACGTCAACGGCGTCCGTTCTCCGCCACCATCAAAAAGCGTCACACCATCGCCCAACACCAGCGGCAACACCATCACCCCGAACTCATCGATCGCGCCGATATCCCGGAATGCATGGATCGTCGACTTGCCACCCACCAGGTGCACGTCACCCGACAAATCCGCGGCCTGCAACTGCTCCAGCAACTCCCCTGGACTACCCGCCGAGCCTGCAACACCCTCAGGCAAGTTCTCCGGCAGCGGGCGCGAGGTCAGCACAAAGACCTTGTTGCCATCCCACGCCCAGCCTTGGCCCTGCTCCCAGAACATCAGACCAAAGTCGAACGTCGTCCGGCCCACCACCACCGCATCGATCTCGCTCAGAAACTCATCCATTCCGAACGACACCCCCGGCACGACATCCGGCATCGTGCCGTGCACCGGATATCCCTCCGTCGTCGCCAGGTAGCCGTCAAGACTCATGCCGATCTTCGTGCGAATCTTCATCGATCGCCGTTTCCTTCCCATGCGACGCTTCAGCATCGCGTTGCTGCTCTTGCAGCGCTTGCAGATACTCGTCGAGACGGTCGAAGCGCTCTTCCCAGATCTCGCGATAATCTGCCAACCAGTTGTCCACCTCGATCAGTGGCGTTGGCTCCAGGCGCACCGGTCTCCACTGCGCCCGCTTCCCTCGTCTGATCAATCCCGCGCGCTCCAGCACCTTCAAGTGCCGCGAGATGGCCGGCAGGCTGATGTCGAACGGCTCCGCAAGCTCGCCCACCGTCGCCTCACCATCGGCCAGCCGCGCCAGAATCGCCCGGCGGGTCGGATCCGCCAGCGCTCCAAACGTCAAACTCAACCGATCCGCCACCGACACCTTCACAACCACCTCTCATATTTAACCAACGTGTTAAATACAATATCGCCCCATCCCCCCAAAGTCAACCCCTACGGCAACCTCTTCCCTCAAAGCCGCCCCCTGCCATCGTCCGTATCACACGACACCCCGCCCAACGTCATCCTGCGCGCAATCGAAGGATCTCTCCAGGGATCTGACACCCTCCGCCATCGTCCGCATCACACGACCTCGCCCTTATGTCATCCTGAGCCTGTCGAAGGATCTCTCACCCAGACCGACAATCAAGACCAACGTCCCCATCACTTCACGAACCCCAGAAAGATTTCCCGGCAAGCTTCGGGATGATCATCTCAGGGTGCGTTTCTCTACCAATCCCCGATCCCCGGTTCCCGGACACCGGTCCCCGACCCACCCTTGACTCCCCCTCATCCACTACCTATCATCATCAAGTCCACAAAAGAACCTGTGTTAGACGGAGGAATCAGTTGATTACGCCAGCCCGACTTGTCCCGCTTCTGGAGCAGTACGACTTCGCCCTCGATCGCTTGCTCACCCGCCTCCAAGGCCTGACCACGGTCGAATATCTCTGGGAACCCGTCGACGGGTGCTGGAGCATCCGCCCACGCAGCGAAACTGACACCCCCATGGCCTATGGCGCAGGCGATTGGGTGCTTGAGTACGATGCCACCGACCTCGAACCACCCCCATTCACCACCATCGCCTGGCGTCTCAATCATCTCGCCAGCGGACTCATGAGCCGCGCCGACTACACCATCGGCACCAAAGCCATGCAAGATAGCGACTACGACGTCCCAACCACCGCCACCGACGCCATCGAAACCCTCCGCTCAGCCGCCGCGTTCTGGCGCGAAGCCCTCACCACCGCCGACGACGCCGCGCTCGACCAGATCGGCCGCAGCGAATTCCCCTACGGCCTCGACCCCAAGCTCCCATTTCTCGATATCTGCTGGTGGGTCAATCAGGAGCTACTCCACCACGGTGCAGAGATCGCCCTGATGCGTGATCTCTATCTGGCAAGTCAGAACGGGCACGACGCATGAGTGACGCTTCCTACGACAACATCGCCGGCTGGTACGACCGCTACCTCGTCACCAACCCCATCTACCGCGAAGTCGTCGTCCCTGGCGTCCTCCAGCTCGCCACCCAGCTTGGCGATGCCACCGTCCTCGATATCGCCTGCGGGCAAGGGCTCATCTCCCGCGAGCTCGCCCACCGTGGAGCCACCGTCACCGGTGTCGACGTTTCCAACAAACTCCTCGAGATCGCCCAGCGTTATGAAGAGGAAGAGCCGCTCGGCATCAGCTACCTCATTGCCGATGCCCAGACGCTTGAGCCTTTCGACGACGCCAGCTTCGACGGCGCCACCTGTGCCATGGCCCTCATGAACATCGACGACATCGAAGCCGCCGCCCAGGCCATCCAGCGCATCCTCAAGCCCGGTGGCTGGTTCGTCGCCGCCATCACCCACCCCTGCTACCAGACCCCCGAATCCCGCTGGGTCGATACCCGTCAAGGCCCCAGCCGCCAGGTTCGTGCCTATTTTGATGAGCGCTATTGGGAATCATCCAGCCCCAGCGGTGTCCGCGGTCAAATCGGCGAACACCACCGCATGCTCAGCACCTACATCAACACCTTCTCCGCGGCCGGGCTCCTCTGTCAGCAGCTCGCCGAGCCCTACCCCGGCCCCGACCTCGCCCAGCAAACCCCCGGCTCCCTCCAAACCCCCTCCATCCTCGTCCTCCGCTTCGTGAGCCGCTCCTGAGCCAGCTGAACTTCGGGATATCAGTTACAATAGAGTCGACGCAAATGTCTACAATTTCGCAGACTCGGAGGTTCCCTTTGGCAGCCACAGCCAATAACACGGTGACCATACGCATCGACCGCGAGACCCATGAAACTCTTCGCCAGCTCGCGGAGCAGAGCGGAGAAACCATGTCCCAAGTTGCTGCCCGAGCGATCGAACGCTATCGGAGAGAGAGCTTTATCGAAAACGCCAACCGCGCTTGGAAAAAGATCACCGACCAAGATCCCAGCGCTCAAGACGAGTATCTTGAGATTCAGCGGCAGTTAGAGGGAACACTGAATGATGGACTTGAAAACAATCCATGGTGAGCCCGACTCGCGGGGACATCTGGTGGTGTGATCCCGATCCCATCCGTGGCCGTGAGCAGGGGTTTCCAAGACCATTCCTCATCATCTCTGCCACTGCATTCAATCACGGTCCATACCAGCTCCTCATTGGCATTCCGTTGACCCGGTCACAGCGAAACTTTCCCTACTGGGTCGAGGTTCGCCCTGAGCATTCCGGCATGCGCGATACCGGATTCATCATGTGTGAACAAATTCGAGCCATCTCAAAGGCTCGCCTGCTCGACAGTCAACCCGCGGGCCGAGTCAGCCCAGAAATCATGGCTCTCGTCGAAGATCGGCTCAGCATCGTTCTCGGATTCCCACCCTAAGTTCGCCACGAATTCAAATAAGGGTGATATATCATCCCCACTCACCACTGGATGAACGAGTAGTGAGCGCAGAGAACCTCCCACCCCGAATCTGAGGCGGGAGGCTCTCAATCTACGCGTCGCTAGCTAACCGGCGCGATCTCCTGCTCGGCGATCAGCGCGTTGAACTCGGCGATATCTTCCGCCTTCACCTCCTGATACGCCGCAAGCTGGGCGTCGACGTCGGCCATCACCTTGGCCGATGCCTCCGCCTGTCCAGCCGTAGGTTGCCGGTCGGCGTTGGCAATCTGCGGCGGTAGCCCACCGAGCGTCGCATCGAGCCCGCCCGGCAACGATCGCGCCGTGTTCGCCTCAGGATTCGAGAGCGCTTTCGAGATCTCATCCAGCTTCTCGACGATCGCATCAGCCTTGGCCGTCACCTGCTCGAGCCCGGCCCGCTCGGCCCAATCCTTAACCTGAGCCCGCACCGACGAGATCTCCGTCACCGTCTGGTTCAGCTCACTGATCTTGTCGCGCAAGGCGATCAGCAGGTCGAACTGCTCTTGCAACTGCTCATCGGTGGCCTGCACGCGCGGATCCTTCTCAATCGTGAGATCCTGCGTCAATTCCTTGCCGTTGACGCTCAGCTTCACCTGATAACTGCCCGGCATCGCCACCGGACCCTTCAGCGAATCGGCCAGCCGCCGGTTCGGCGTCGTGCCATTCTCCACCGGCTTGGCGTCTGGGTAGCGCATATCCCAGATAAACCGGTTCGCCCCGGCCCGCTTCGGCACACGCGGAGCCGATTCGCTCTCGCTGGAGAACTCACGCACGCTGTTGCCGTCCGCATCCAGAATCTCCAGCTTCACCTCACCCT
>CAYNTE010000146.1:0-7090 GCA_964399615.1 uncultured Thermomicrobiales bacterium | reverse complement strand
GATGCGCGGCGGGCGCGGGAGATGGGGGTGAGGAGTTCGGCGAGGCGGAGGATCTGGTCGCAGACGATGGCGAGGGCGGTGATGGCGATGGTTCCGGCGAGGATCATCGGGGGGTTGTTGCGTGAGATGCCATCGAAGAGCAGGGAGCCGAGTCCGCCGGCATTGATCCAGGCGGTGATCGTGGCGAGGCTGATGATCGAGACGAGGGCGATGCGCACGCCGGCAATGATGACGGGCAGGGCTATGGGGAGCTGGATATTCAGGAACACCTGCCAGGGTTTCATGCCGAGTCCCTGGGCGGCTTCGATGGTGTCGCTATCGACGCTGCGGAGTCCGGCGACGAAATTGCGAACCAGGAAGACCTGAGCGTAGGCGGCGAGGGTGATAATGGCGGGGGTGCGACCGAGCCCGAGGACGGGGATGAGCAGGGCGAGGACGGCCAGGCTCGGGAAGGTGTAGAAGACGCCGAGGGCACCGATGACCGGAACATCGAGACCACGCAGACGCGTGACGATGATGCTGAGCGGCAGGGCGACGACGATGGCGAGCAGCAGGGCGGTGATGGATAGCTCGAGATGGTCGCGGGTGAGCGTGAGGACGTCGCGCCAGTGATCGAAGAGGTAGTCGAGGGTGAGTCTATCCATTTAGCGCCGCTCCGCTCCAGTCGGGGATCGGGAGTTGGTGTTCGGGAATCGGGATGGGAGGGTGTGTGCAGGATGTGTCATGGGGTGGGGTCCGGTTCCGGGATAGCGGCGTCTTGGGCGCTGACCTGCTGGATAGCGCGGAGGTTGATGGTGCCGGTGGGCTGGTCGTTGTGGTCGACGACGAGCAGGATGTCGGCGTTGCCGGCGAGCATCTGGTTGAGGGCGGTGCGCAGGTCGCTGTCGATCGGGATCGGGGTCGCGCCGTTGGGAATGCTGGGCGTGCCGGGTGTGTAGACGGTCTCGACATCCATGAGGCTGAGGCGGCGCAGGATGTCGTCTGCGCCGACGAGCTGGCTGACGAAGGGGCTGGCAGGGTCGAGCACGATCTGCAGCGGAGTGTCGAATTGTTCGACTTGACCGCTGTTCATGACGACGATGCGGTCGGCCAGTTTGACGGCTTCCTCGATGTCGTGGGTAACGAAGAGGATGGTGCGGCGCAGGCGGCGCTGGATGGCAAGTAGCTCGTCTTGAAGCCGGTTGCGGGTGATGGCATCGAGTGCGCCGAATGGTTCATCCATCAGCAAGGTGGGAGGATCGCCTGCCAGGGCCCGGGCGAGGCCAACACGCTGCTGCTGTCCGCCGGACAGCTGGGTGGGATAGCGATCGCGGTAGGACTGGTGATTGAGGCCGACGAGATCGAGCAGCTCGTTAACGCGCTGGTCGATGCGCTGACGGTCCCAACCGAGAAGTTTGGGGACGACGGCGACGTTCTGGGCGACGCGCATGTGCGGGAAGAGGCCGGTCTGCTGGATGACGTAGCCAATGGAGCGCCGGAGGGTTGCTTCTGGCTCGTGACTGATGGGCCGGCCGTCGAGGTAGATCTCGCCATTGGATGGGTTGATGAGCCGGTTTACGGTCTTGAGGAGGGTGGTCTTGCCGCAGCCGGAAGGGCCCAGCAAGACCACGAGCTCACCTGGTTCGATGTTGAGGCTGACAGTATTGACGGCAGGCTCGGCGCTGCGACCGTAGCGGACGCTGACGCTGTCGAACTGGATTGAACTGCCTGCTATCTCTGCTGCCACGACCTTGGTACTTTCTGATCCTATTCTTCCGGGAGCAGGCCGTTGTCGACCAGGAACTGATGGGCGACGTCGGCGGGATCCATGGCATCGGGTCCTTGCACCTGCCAGTTGAGGTCTTGCATGACGTCGTCGGTCAGGAGCGGCTGAACCTGATTCAGGATATCAGCGATTTCGGGCGCATTGTCGAGCAGATCCTGCCGGACGACGGGCGCGACGTGATACGGCGGCCAGAGGTGCTTGTCGTCTTCGAGGATGACGAGGTCGTTACCCTTGATCTCGCCATCGGTGCCGAAGGCGAGCACGACGTCAGCATCTCCGCTCAACAGGGTCTGGTATTTGAGGTTGGGGTCGACCAGGGTCAGATCACCAAGCTCAAAGTCGCCGTAGACCTGCTTCAAGCCGACCAGGCCGTCCTCGCGCTGTTCGAAGTCGGCGGGCGCGACGAGGGTGAGATCGCCTGCTTGCTCGACCATCTGCGAGATGGTGGTGATGCCGAGTTCTTCGGACTTCTCGCGGGTCATTGCGAGCGCCTGGGAATTGTTCATCGGCGCTTGATCGAGCCAGACAAGGTTGAACTGTTCGGCGTATGCGTCTTTGACGGTTTGGTAGACCGCGTCGGGGTCGGAGTCGGTGGGAAGTCCGAGTATGGCGAGCAGAGCTGTGCCGGTGTACTCGGGATAGAGGTCGATCTCCCCTTCAACAAGTGCCTGATGCGCCACGGCGGTGCCGCCGAGGTTGAGGCTGCGCTCGACATTGTAGCCAGCGTCTTCGAGGAGCTGGGCATACATCTCACCGAGGATCAGCTGCTCGGGGAAATTCTTGGAGCCGATGGTGACGGTGACGTCTTCTGGTGCTGCGCCACTGCCCTGGTCAGCTTCGGTGGCGGTGCCAGTTTCGGCCTCTGTTGCGGATCCGGAAGCTTCGTCGGTTGACGTTGCTTCTGATTCCGTGCCAGTCGCTGTTCCGCCGGATTCCGTGCCGGTAGCGGTTTCGTCGCTGCTGGTCCCGGTGGCTGACGCTTCATCGCTGGTGGATGTTCCGGTGGCTTCTGTCTCAGTTTCGGTCTCGGCCTCGGTCGCTTCAGTGGTCTCGGTGCTGGCTTGGGTGACTTGCTCGGTGGCGGTGGTATCGCCTGAGTCGTCGTCATCGTCATCTCCGCCGCAGGCTGCCAGAAGCGGAATGAGCAGTAGCAGGGTTGCCAGCAATAGTAGCCATCTCTTGGACATGGTTTCTCCTTCTCATCCAACGAGAGTCCGTTCTGATCAATCAGATCGAACGTTTCTGCAGCGCCGCTACGACGCGGCGTAGGCAGGAGGCCGGGTAAAGCGCTCCAATCCATAGAAGAGTAGTTCGGCCGTCAGGGTTAGCATGATAATCGGGATTGCGCCAACCAGGAGCAGCCGATCATCGAGCAATGCAATGCCGGCGATGATGAAATCGCCGAGTCCACCAGCACCGATGAAGGCCGCCAGGGTAGCGCTGGCGATGACTTCGACGGCGGCGGTGCGAACGCCGGTGAGGGCAACTGGCAGGGCCAGCGGGAACTCGATACGTGCGAAGGTTTGGCTGGCTGTCATGCCGAGGCCGCGCGCGTTCTCGATATAGGCGCGGTCGATGTTCCGCAGGGCGGTGTCGGTGTTGATGATGATTGGCGGGCCGGCGAGCAGCGTCAGCGCGATCAGGGCTGGCTTGAACCCTGTGCCCATGATTGGCAAGAGCAGGAAGAGGACGGCGAGGCTGGGGATGACGCGGGCCGCGCCGACGATGGCAACCAGGACGGGACCGATGCGCTGGCTGCGGGAAGCCAGGACGCCGAGCGGGGCGAAGATGAGGATGGCAAGCCCGAGGGCGTAGAGGCTGAGCTTGAGGTGGACCTGGACAGCCTCGCGGACGTCTTCATGGTTGGTTATGAAGTAGTCGAGGACATCACGAATCAGGTCCAAGGCACTCTCCCCCCGATGGACCGCCGCCCGATTGATGGGGCGATTATTCTAAACGATCCAGGAGGGGAGATCATTCCCTAGGCGCTAACTGATCGACTCTTCATAGCGCTGAGCGAAGCCCTGGGTGATGCGATCGATGATGATGGCGAGGGCAACGATGCTGAGCCCTGCTTCGGCCCCTAGCCCGGCATTGAGGCGGGAGATGGCCTTGAGGACTTCGCTACCAATCGTCTCGGCACCGATCATGGAGGTGATCACGACCATGGCGAGGGCCATCATCGTGGTTTGGTTGAGACCAGCCATGATGGCAGAGAGCGCCAGCGGCATCTTGACCTCTTTCAGGGTCTGGAACGATGTCGCGCCGTAGGCCTCGGAGGCTTCGACTGCGGATTCCGATGCGCCCTTGATGCCGAGCGTGGTGAGCCGGATCATGGGCGGGGTGGCGTAGATGGCGGTTGCAAAGACGGCTGGCACGAGCCCGAGGCCAAAGAACATCAGGGCCGGGATGAGATAGACGAAGGCGGGCATGGTCTGCATGCCGTCGAGGATCGGCCGCATGATGGTGTAGGCGAGATTGCTCTGTGCGCCGAGGATGCCGAGTGGCAAGCCGAAGACGACCGCAATGATGACCGAGGCGAAGATGACTGCCAAGGTCGTCATGGCGAGGTCCCAATAGCCGAAGCTGCCGACCAGGAACATCAGCGCCACCAGCACGATGGTCGTGATCTTGCTGCGGGTGCTGAACCAGGCGCCGATCGCGATGAAGAGTAGGAAGATGGGCCACGGAATGAACTGCAGCACATCCTGGATGAAGAGCAGCATCTGAAGCACGAAGCTGGAGACCTGGTCGAAGAAGACACTGAAAGTCTCCAGTAGCCAGTCGAGTGCACTGTTGGTCCAGTCAGCGAGCGGTAGTTGGACGGACTGGCCGCCGATCTGTTGCGGAAATTCATTCCAATTCATGATCTATTCTCCTGGAATGATGGGCTGGCGGGCAGTGGAGAGCTCGTCATCAGCCTTGTCTTTGACGTGGGTGTCGGCTGAGGCGGCTTCTTCGTCCTCGAGGTTGACCTCATCGCTCATATCTTCGGCGACGGTCTCGAGGAGGATCTGACGGTTGACGATGCCGGTGAGGCGGCGGTCTTTGTCAGTGATTGCCAGCGGGAATGGGGTTTCAACGGCAAGCGGCACCAGATCTTCGAGCGCGGTAGTGCGCGGCGCGGTGACAACGTCCTTGACGATAGAGTTCCAGTTGTCGCCATGGGAGTTCATCAGCAGCAATTCGGCTGATGAGACGGCACCGACCAGGGCACCGTTGGCGTCGTTGACGAAGATGGTGTTGGACGGGCTGCGACGATAGAGATCGACCAGCTCGTCGTACGGTGCGGACTCCGAGACGACGTTCGGCGTCTCATCCATGATCGATTCGGCGCGCATGAAGCGGGCGGGTGATGCGCCAGCGACAAAGCGGGCGACGTAGTCGTCGGCTGGATTGGTGACCAGCTCGGCTGGAGTGCCGACCTGGACGATCTCGCCAGCGCGCATGATCGCGATGCGATCACCGAGACGGAGTGCTTCGTCGAGATCGTGGGTGACGAAGATCGTGGTGATCTCTTCCTCCTCTTGCAAGGTCGCAAATTCATCTTGAAGCTGCCTGCGGATGAGGGGGTCGAGTCCGCTGAAGGGCTCGTCCATCAAGAGCACCTCGGCGCTGTGGGCCAGGGCACGAGCGAGACCGACACGCTGCTGCATGCCACCGCTGAGGGCGCTGGGCCGCTCATCTTCCCAGCCCGAGAGGCCGACACGCTCGATGGCGGCGCGGGCGCTCTCCAGTCGCTCCTTCTTCGGAACGCCGCGAACTTTAAGTCCGTATTCGACGTTCTGGAGGACGGTCTTGTGGGGCAAGAGTCCGTAGTGCTGGAAGACCATGGCGAACTTGGTGCGCCGTGTCTCGCGCAGTTCGGACTTGCTCATGGCCGCAACGTCTTCGCCATCGATCAGGATCTCCCCTGAGCTTGGCTCGACGAGACGGATGAGGCAGCGGATGAGTGTGGACTTACCGCTGCCGGAGAGGCCCATGATGACGAAGAATCCGCCGCGCCGGACGCTGAAAGAGACATCATCGACACCAACGACCGCGCCGGTGGTCTCGCGGATCTCGTCCTTGGACAGCCCCTGCTCGAGCAGGGGCTGTACCTCGTCAAACGGCAGGTCGCCGTAGACCTTGGACAGATTACGGACCTCGAGGATTAGATCGTTATCACTCATTGAGGTCTTCACTTTCTCGTTAGCCACCGAAGTCGACACCGTTATCGAGTGCTTCCTGAACCTTGGCGGCGATTTCATCGGTAACCCAGCCAGTCCAGATATCTGGATGCTCGTTGAGGAAGTGGATAGCGGTTTCGTTTTCGGTCGCTTCGTTGTCATTCATCCAGAGCAGGAAGTTATTGGTCTGCTCTTCGGTGGTCTCATAGTTCTGCAGGAAGGCAACGATACCTGGAGCCTGCTCGGCGAAGTCGGCGTTCGCACCGACATGCACCTCGACGCTTGGCGCGGCGCAGGCTTCCTCGGGCGCCTCGCTACCCTCATCGACGGCGGTTGTCAGGGCGGCCCAGCACTCGTCGGTGTACTCGGGCTCCTCGATCTTGGTCATGTCCATCTGGGCAAAGACCCAGTGCGGTGACCAGAGATAGCCGAGCCACGGTTCGCCGTTCTGGTAGGCATCGGTAAGCGAGGCGAAGAGCGCCGCGCTGGAGCCAGGCAGGAAGTCGGTGTAGTCATCATCGAGCCCGTAAGACTGGAGCTTGAGACTGTTAATCTGCGTGATCAGCCAGCCGGTGACGCCGTTATAGAAGCGGCCCTTGCTGGGATTGGCTTCGTCCTTGAAGAGTTCCTTGTAATCTGGCAGGTCCTCGACGGACTTGAGGTCTGGGGCCATCGGCTCGATACCGCGTTCCTCATCGCCCTCGATCATATAGGTGGGGACATACCACCCTTGAGAAGACTCAGGGTAGTTCGGGCCGAGATCGACGAGGGTGCCCTCATCGAGCGCCTTCGTCCAAATTTCCTCGATGTTGTCGGTCCAGATTTCCATGGTCACCTCAACATCGCCACCGATCATGCCCTGGATAATCGGGGCCGTCGTGCCCTGGATGACATCGGTGTCGTAGCCGAAGCCATTTTCGATGATGTACTGGGCGATGCGGTTGTGGACGAGGGAGCTGGTCCAGTCGAAGTCACCAAAGGTGATGGTGCCTTCCCAGGTATTCTCGGCGGTCACATCGCCGCCGGTGTTGCCCTCGGATTCCGTGCCACTGGCTTCGGTCGCGGTGCCTTCAGCGTCGGTGGCGGTACCTTCAGCATCGGTGGCGGTGCCATCGGCTTCGTCGGTGGCCTCGTCTGTTGCCTCATCTGTGGCTTC
>CAYNTE010000145.1:0-7094 GCA_964399615.1 uncultured Thermomicrobiales bacterium | reverse complement strand
GGCTTCACGGATCAGCCGGTTGAAGTACTGCTCGCTGCGCTGAAGGTGTTCGAGGATCTGGCGCGGTGTCCAGTCTCCATTGCCAGGGTCACGATCGAGCATCTCGTCAGTCACGCCAGCCAACGCAGCCTCCAGATCGCCATGCTGTTGCCAGCAAAGTCCCAGCAAACGCTCCGAATCCGTTAGCGACCTGCCACACTGATGCCGCCACTTGCGAATGTGGGCGGCATGCTCGCGCTCGTGCTGGGCAAAGCCCAACAGCTGGAAGCGGACATCGATGTCGAGCACGCCCTCGTCCACCGGCACGGTGACCAGTGGAGCGGGCAGATCGCGGTCGTCCATCTCGCTCAGGATCTCAAGCGTCTTGTCTCGCTGCTCGTCAAGCGTTGTGACCAGGTCGATCAGCCCGGCATCCGGCGGTTGATCGGGAACCACTACCGGTGGCTTGTTGTAGGGCCGCCCAGCGCGATAATCCTCGATCGCCTGCCAGATGCGAGGTCCGAAGACGATCTCGCAACCGATCAAGTGCTCGAGGATCTGCCGCAGCGACCATTCACCTGCCGGCTCGTCGGGAACGCGATCGAGGTCATCATCACCCAGGCCACACAGCGCGGCATACAGATCGTTGCGCGCCCGGTGGTTGGCGCCCCAGATCGCATCTGTCTGCGAGCGCACCAGACCGAATGGTCCCGCGAGCATTGCCTCAAGCTGGACCGTATGTTCCTCGGGATGATCGACGCGGCGCAAGAACAGGTAGCGCACGTCTGCGCCCTGGGTCTCACCGGCCCGGCCGGTCATCATCGTCTCGAATGTGAATGTGGTCATCCGGAGCAGCTGCTCTTCGGTAGCGCGTGCGAGCGTTTGATCATCGCTCCAGCGCTGCCGGCGGGCGGTCGACAACATCGAACGGATCTCAGACATCGAAGTCTCCTGCCAAACATAGATGGACTGCGCCACATGCGTGTGTGGCGAGTCAACAGCTCGTCATCATCTTAGGAGCAACGAGAGCTACAGGTTACTTCGGTGTCTTCGGGGACATGCAGGTCTCCTCGTTCAATGCGCCACCCCGCCACGGGTCAGCATGGCGGGGTCCGCAAACATACTCACTCTGGTGCGACGAATTCTACTCGCCGCGCCGCTTTTGTGGCTGCCAAACGACGCTGCGCATACCGGGGACCTCACCAATCGGCACTTCGATCAGCGATGGGCCGTCGACGTCGTACGCCTTGGCGAGCGCTGCCTTCAGCTCCTCGGGCGATTCGGCACGATAGCCAGCCGCGCCAAAGGACTCGGCATACTTGGCAAAGTCGGGATTCAGCAGGTCAGAGCCGATGGTGCGGCCGCCGTACTGCATCTTCTGGATGCGGCGGACATTGCCATAGGCCCCATCGCTGAAGACGACGGAGACGAGCGGAATATTGTGATGCACAGCGGTCGACATCTCTTGCGCAGTGAAGAGGAACCCACCGTCACCGTTGATCGAGATGACACGCTTGTCCGGATTGCCCACCTGAACGCCGAGTGCCGTCGCGAAACCAAAGCCGAGCGTGCCCTGGTAGCCGCAGTGGATGAACGAGCGCGGGTTGTAGCTTGGGAAACCATCACGCGAGAAGTAGCCGACCTGGGTCATCTCCGTCACGAAGATGCCGTCTTCCGGCAGCGCCTCGCGCAGTACCTGAGCGTAGGACGCCTGCGGCTGGACCTCGAATAGCTGATCCTCCACCGACGCCTTGAGCGCGGAAAGCTCTTCCTCGCGCGACTCACGCTTGATGTTGTTCTGGGAGACTAGCGGAATCAGTTCACTAAGGGCGGCCTTCGCGTCGGCAACGATGCCGATGGTTGGCTCGGCAAGCCGACCAATTTCTTCGGGGTCGATGTCGATGTGGATGGTCTTCAGGTCGTCATCAGTGCCCCAGTTCGAGATCGGCGTGTTGAAGCGGGTGCCGATCGCGATGGCGCAATCAGTCTTCATCCAGAGATCATAGGCAGCGGTTGTCGTCTGCGAGAGATAGTTTCGCGCGTCGATAACGCCCTTGGCGCCTTGCGACGGCACGACGGGAGCCTGCAGCATCTGGGCAAGCTCCAACAGCTCTTCTCCAGCATCGACGACGCCAGTGCCAGCGAAAATCATCGGGTTCTTGGCCTGGCCAAGCAGCTTGGCGGCCTCGCGCAGCTTGTCGGGGTCACCCGATGGTCGCTCGTATGTGTTGATCGGATCGAGCAGCTCGACCTGAGCCTTCTTGCCCATGATGTCCGGCGCCATCTCGATCTCGACCGGTCGTGGACGGCCAGTGCGAAGTTGCTTGAAGGCTTCGCGGACGACCGCTGGCGCATCTTCTGGCTCGTCGATGCGCTTGGCCCACTTGGTGACGGATTCGACCATCTGGAGCTGGTTCGGGATCTCATGCAGTGCACCGAAGCCCTTGTCGATCATGTCGGACTGGATCTGCCCGACGATGGCCAGGACAGGCGTGTTGGTGGCGTAGGCAGTCGAGAGCGCCGCGCTAGCGTTGAGGATGCCCGGGCCAGGCACGACCAGACAGACACCAACCTTGCCGGTCGATTGAGCGTAGCCCATCGCCATGTATGCCGTGGCCTGCTCATGCCGGGTGTGGATGATGCGGATCGAGTCCTGCTCGTCATAGAGTGCATCGAAGATATTGTCGAGCTGAACTCCGGGCAACGCGAAGATCGTGTCGACTCCATACTGTTTCAACGACTGGACAATGGCCTGTCCACCTGTAAGTTCGGGCACCGTAAAACTCCTCTTTCGCTTAGGTAGGCGTTGTTGGGCTTCCCCTCTTGCCTCTTCATGTCCCCGAGGCATTGTATCCGCGATTGGAGCAGAATGCACGAGTGGACCGAGCCAAAATGGACGGCCACCTCAATTCGGACGGATTTGTACTATGATCAGCCAGAATGAAGCAGCAGACGATTCACGGATATCGAATGGAAGGGAAGCTCATGTCCGCTGAAGCGAAACTCCAGGAACTTGGTATCGAACTCCCACCTATCCCCGATCCAGCTGGCACATACGCCCATGTCGTGCGCACGGGCAATTACCTGTATCTCTCTGGCAAGGGGCCGAGCGATCCGAATGGCATCGGCAAGGTCGGTGCGGATTTCACAGTCGAAGAAGCCGCTGAACACGCCCGTCAGATCGGTCTCGTGCACCTCTCGGTCATCAAGGACGCCGTCGGCAGCCTCGACAAGGTCAAGCAGGTCGTCAAGGTGCTTGGCATGGTCAACGCCGTGCCGGATTTCGGTGATCAGCCCAAGGTCATCAATGGCTATTCCAACCTGATGGTCGAGGTCTTCGGCGAGGCTGGGCGACACGCTCGCTCAGCGGTCGGCATGGGCTCGTTGCCGAACCAGATCACGGTCGAGATCGAAGCCATCGTCGAGGTTACTGACTAAGCCCGCCCACGCAAGGCAGGCAACACCTCGCGACCAATGATGCGGACCGCCGCAACGGGATCCGGACCGAGCGGCGGTCCAAAGCTCAGGTGCCGCGCACCCATCGCAATCAATCCCTCCAACCGCTGGAGCAGTTGCTGCGGGCCACCAACGACACCGATCTTCAGCATCGGGTCGGTGATCATCGCGCGGGCCTTGGCTGGGTCCTTCTCGACCTGCAGCGCGCGATCGATGGCAGCAAGGTCGTCCTCAGGAAGCCCCAGCCGATCACGCAGATAATCACTGAGCGCTGGCGCATAGTAGGCGATCTTGTCGCGCAGAACGCCGGCGGCAGCTTCAGCATCAGGATCGACCGAACACCAGATGCACGCTGCCAGGTCAATCTCCTCCAGCGATCTGCCTGCCTTGCTCGCCCCCTCTGCTACCAACGGTGCAACAGTTGCCAGATGCTCGGGCGGGAAGAGCAGCGGCAAGACGCCATCGGCCAGCTCACCAGCCAGGCGCAACATGCGTGGACTGGTTGCACCCAGATAGATCGGTGGCGGACGTCGCGGTATGACCCGCAGGTAGGCCTCGCTCGACCAGCCATCGACTGCTTCACCAGCGAAGAGCTTGCGCAGATTGATGATCGTCTGACGCATGGTGGAGAGCGGCTTGGTTTGCTCGATACCTACCCAATTCAGAAAATTCTCCGCGCCAGCGGCGAGCCCCAGATTGAAGCGATCGCGGGAGATCTCGGCCAGCGTGGCGGCGGCCATAGCGATCTCGGCTGGGTGCAGCGTATACGGATTCAGGATGCAGGTGCCGAGCTCGATCCTCTCGGTAACCTGGGCGCAGGCGGCGAGGATGGCAGCCGAACTGCGCAGGAAGAGATCGTGGCTGACCCAGAATTGGTCGAATCCGGCGGACTCCGCCACTTGGACCATCTCGAGGTACTGATCGAAGGCGAGGTCGTTGTTGAGACGGATGCTGAACTTCACGATGCAGACTCGCTGTCTGGCACGTAGGCATCGGCCTCAATCTCGACCAGGTACGCATCGCCGACCAGGCGGCTGACCTCAACGAGTGTGTTGGCTGGCTGGATGCCGGCGAAGTACTGGCCGTGGACGCGGCCGACGGCCTCCCAATCATCGGCATTCGTGACATAAATGCGAGTGCGGACGACATGTTCGAACCCCGCGCCAAGCTCCGCCAGCGCGGCACGGATCTTCTCGAGAATGTATGCCGTCTGAGCGGCGGGGTCGTCGATCCCGACAGGGTTCCCGTCGCCGTCGGTGGCAGTCGTACCCGAAACAGTGATGAAATTGGCAACTCGGGTAGCGCGCGAGAATCCGACGATGCGCTCCCACTCGGTGCCGGTAGACACCGTTCGACGATCTGATGTCATGCGGTGAAACCTCTCCACTACTGCGGCGATTGTAGTGGAGAGGCGACGGCTGAGGACGAAAGGACAGCCAGCTGTGATGTATCTCTTGGCGATTATTCTGCCGCCGGTTGCCGTGCTGCTGACTGGGCGGCCCTTTCAGGCATTACTGAATCTGTTTCTGACGATGTTCCTTTGGTTGCCTGGGGCGATCCACGCAATCCTGGTCGTCAATGAACATAAAGCGGACGCGCGGGCACGCAAATACGGAGTTGTGCCGCCAAAGTGGGACGACTAGGCTAGTCCACCGTGGTGGACTCATCGCGCCCGCCCTGATCGCGCAAGATCTGCTGCGCGAGGTCACGACGCTCAGCCTCGTCGGTCTCAACGCTGATGATGATCGCGCCGTCCTGAAACGCGCTATCGAGGAATTCAGCTTCCTGCTCAGTCATGCCAAGGCTAATGAGTGGTCCAGCTAGGCTGCCTGCATAGGCACCACCAGCGATCGTCGTGCCGATAATGCCGACGGCAATGGCAGGCCCAACGCCTGGGATGGCAAGCGCGAGTCCCGCACCAACGAGTCCACCGATCAATCCACCGGCAGCTACCCCGCTGGCGGCATCGACGCTGGCCTGATTCTCCCGGCTTCGTCGCCACTCGTGATCGACATGGACGCTCTCTTCACGGACGGCAACGCCGAACTGGTCATCCTCGAACCCGGCGGCCTGCAACGCCTGGAGCGCCTGCTCGGCCCGCGACTTGTCGTAGAAGGCAGCTGCCGCGACGACGGTATCCTCGGCCTGTTGTTGAAGTCCAGTCATGACGATTTTTCTCCTCTGTATGCATCGTAAGCGTTATCTACCTGAACGGTGTTTGAAATCTCTCGGTGTACTTACTGCAATCGAAGGCTTCGAGCAGACGTTACGGCAGCGCGGGCTCCCGAACCGCGACGAAACGGTTAAGATGATGCGGAACTGGGATGGTGGGAGACGCAATGCGATTGAACCTGCTGGACATGCGAGACGGGTTCCCGACAGCCGAAGCGAGGCGGGGATTCGTGCTGTTGATGACGATGTCCGCTGCTTTCGGGATGGCGCTGTCAGTTCAGGACAACATCGTGACCAACTATTTCAGCGATGTGCTGGGCATGGACGGGCCGGATTTCGGGTATATGACGGCAATTCGGGAGATCCCCGGGTTCTTGCTCATCTTCTTTACGGCACTCTTTTTCAAGATGTCGATCCCGCGCTTGACAGCGATGATGCTGGTGGTGCTGGCGGTCGGCCAGGTGTTGATGCCGATATCCAACTCGTTCTGGACCGTCGCACCGTGGGTCGTCATCGCCTCGATGGGCTATCACACGGTGCTGCAGACACAATATGCGCTGGGGATGAGCGTGACGACCGAGAGCAGGTCTGGCGCAGTGCTCGGGCGCATGTCGGCGATCAATAACGCGGGCGCGCTGGTGGCGATGGCACTGGTCTTCCTGGTCTTCGAGTTCGACATCATCTCGTTCACGGGCACCTTCATCGCGGCAGGGATGCTGGCGCTGGTGGCGGCAGCAGCAGTCTTCCGGATGCCCAATTTGCACGACGGCATCGTGAAAGAAGTGACCGCTCCACGGCCGAAGATGGTAATCCAGCGACCCTATCGCT
Source organism: uncultured Thermomicrobiales bacterium (assembly GCA_964399615.1). GTDB lineage: Bacteria > Chloroflexota > Chloroflexia > Thermomicrobiales > CFX8 > CAYNTE01. The sequence goes on along the minus strand of CAYNTE010000145.1, from coordinate 659 downwards.
ACTACTACTATCTGAGCCTGCTCGATGGCGCACGGATGCAGATCTTCTTCTCGTTCGGCCTCTTCGTGCTGGTGGCGATCTATGGGATGTCGGTGGCGGAGATCAGCGCCCTACTGATCGTCACCAAGCTGGTGGCGATGGTCGTCAGCCCGATCGTCGGCAACCTAATCGACCAGCATGGGGAGAAGCCGCTGTTGGGCGCGCTGAACTTCATCTATATCGGCGCGCTGGCCGGATATGCCCTGATCGACAACGTCTACGTCGCATCCTTCATCTTCCTGGTCTATTCGGTGATCTTCCCGCTCTCGTCGGTAGGTGCGGCGACCTATCTGCGCAAGGTGGCAGTGCGGGACGAGATCGCACCCTCGCTGGCGATGGGGGTGACGCTGAGCCACGCCACAGCCATCGTGGTGCCGATCGCGGGTGGCTTCATTTTGAATTTCGTCGACTACCGCGTGCCGTTCCTGATCGCCTGCTTCTTCGCCAGCTTCGCGATCATCGTCACCCGCCGGCTCGACCCGGCAACACAAAAGTCCCCGGCGCGGATCGCCGAGGACTTGCGACAAAACCCAGCTGCCAGCGACTCCGACCAAATGGTGGCCAAAGCCGCTGGCCAGTGAGACTGACTACAACCAGTCTTCCCGCTCCGACCGGCTGCA
>CAYNTE010000144.1:0-7104 GCA_964399615.1 uncultured Thermomicrobiales bacterium | reverse complement strand
GGCCTACCAAAGAAGTACGGCTCGATGTCGGTGATGAACGGCCCGGCCGCCTTGCCATCCTTACTAATATCGCTGGTCACAGCTCTCCCAACGCGCCACATGACCTTGCAGCTCAGCAGCACCGTTGGGGCTCCGCCGGTCCGCTCGGCTCCACGTCCATCTTGCGGGCTTGAAAATCGAACCGATCACTACACGGCGGGTCCCAGTCTCGTGCCGCCCGCGTACTTAGCCCACGGTCCGGCCGATCTGTAATCTCGTCTACGCCAGTATCCTCGCGAGCCGCGAGCATGCCAAGTGGGCTCGAAGCGCGCCGCGGAAGTTGCTGCGCTGCGACCAGTCATGCGATCCGTGCCGGCTCTGCGTTCATCTCGGTCGCCACCCGGACAGCGACGCCAGCGGCAGCGGCGACGTCGTCAGCGACGGGCAGGTCGGCCTCGGCGTTGGGTGAATACCTCAGTTCATCGGTCGCGCCGACGATGCGAACCCCTGTACGGCCGAGGTCGGCGATGTCTTCGTGACTCCACTGCGCGACCAGTTCTCGGTATGCGGGGGTCACACCGAGTTTCGGCCCGCGCTGCTTGCGTTCACCGAAGGCCCGGATGATCTTGTTATCCAAGCTTTTGATCGCGTCAACCAGCCAGCCCGCCGCTGAGAGATTGACGTTGATGGAGTTCAGCACCTCTGCCTCCGCCGCAGTGACACCGGTGTGCACGGTCGTCTTCTCCGGCGCGGGCAGCTGAGAGGCGTTATCGACGGCGGCCGCCTCCAGAAAGCGATGCCAGAGCAACTCAGCCGGGGAACCCGGATTGGTGATCAGCCTAACACGTTGCGCGCCCACGATGCCCGCCCACCGATCAGCTAGCCGACCTAATGCAAAGGCCCTCCACATGGAGGTTTCGGGGTCGTTCTCGACGAAATTCCACCCCAACGAACGTTCGCGAGCGAGCCGGCCGAAGAAGGACTCGCAACTCGCCGACCGCCCGTTACGAATATGCTGCTGCCACATGGACGGCAACAACTTGCCGAGCCCACGTGCGGTGATGACGACGTCCGTCCGACTCGGACCGCCGAGCGCATCAATGACACGCCGAGCGGCGTCGGCACGCACGACCGACAAAGCCTCAGCCGAGATGATGGCGGTCCCTGGCCAATCATGTACTCGTGACGCAAGCGTTCCCCACCAGCCACGTTCAGCCGCAGCTCGCTCCGATGAGACCCATGGATACTCGGTGCCGAGCAATCCGTAGGTCGCGAGTTCGTGGTGATTCACTCTGCCATGCTTGAGCCGCCGTCCGCTCGGCAACTGATATTTCACACCGATCTCAGCTAGTTCATGTGTGCGATGCTGCATCAACTGTTGCAAGTAGGTCGTTCCAGATTTCTGCACACCGATGTGCAACACGACTCTTTCGGCCACTGCTCGCTCCCAAGTTCATCGGGCTCGTTACCAGCGAAGTTCACTGCAACAGGCCCGCTAAACGACTCGTCCCGACCTTCAATCCGCAATTCTCGGAAACGAACTCGATTCCGCGGCGTGAGTACTCACTGTATTTGTCGTCGTCGGCCCACAGGTCACGGACTGCGGTCTCTACATTATCAGGTTCGGCATAGACGGCCGCGTCGGCGAAGATCTCCGCATATTCGGGTGGCAGGATACACGGGACACCCATGGCCATCGCCTCCGCGATATTGCGCCCGAATTCCTCGATGTACATGCTGTGATGGAAGTGGACTAAGATGTCGATACCTCGAACGAACTCCTCGACCGACAACGAATCGAATGGGTATACCAACCAGTTTTCTGGGCGATACCCGAGGACTTGCTCAGCCGCTTTCGTTCCCCCCAGCAAGCGAACTTCATACTCAGTATCGACCAGGTAAGCTTGGGCGAGAGTCTCGGCGTTCTCGGGCCACTTGGTGGAATGGTCACGACTGTGACGTCCAACAATCGGAGCTCTTGCTTGCGTTTCACGCGTTGGTGGGCCTGCGTCGGCCCAATTGACGATCGGGTACCAGTCGTCGGCGAGCATAGCCTCCGAAGGAACTTCAGTGGTCAGGTATCGCTTGACGCGAGGGCTGATCGAGATCCACGTTGGCTCCTTGCCGAAGGAGTCCGCATAGCGACCGCGCACCGCAGCGACGTCGTACTGTACCTGGCTGAAGTCTTTCGTTTGCCATGGCAGCTGATTGACCAGCAGATAATGAGTGGCCGCCTCGATCTTGGGGTAGCGGCTGAACGCATGCCGGAGCACCGGAGGATGGTGCACCAGTAGCGCCTGGGCTGAAACGTGATCCTCCGGGAGGAGTAAGTCGACGCCATCAAGCTGAAACAGCTCCCGGTACGACGGGTCGATCGATCCGGTGCCCCGGCTGCGGTATCGAGGCATATTGAAAATACCTATTCGAAGGCCGAGTTTGCGGGCGCAGTCGATGTAGGCAAGATTGCACCGCCTCGTACCCCCGAGCAGCGAGAGGTCGGAGCCAACTATGATGTCGTAAGATTGCGACACGTGCTCGCGTTGGCTGGCCATTGAACGAGGTACGAAGAAGGGCGACTTGATGCCCTGTCGGGGGTGATCGCGATAGGATGGAACTTCGCCTTTACTGAAAGCCTGCTGGCGCCAAAAGCGTGCCTGCTCCGTATATTCCTTGCGCGCTCCGAAATCGACCGACCTCAGGCCAGTATCCTTACTCTCCGTGAGATTGAGTCCGGAAACGGAAAAGAATGACAATGGAACATCGACGTCGGTCTCGATGAGCGAATCCGCGCCAAAGTGTTCGCGCATTCGCTCGATAAGTTCGGAGTCGGCATGTGCGCGGACAGAGTCCCAGCCACCGAAGTCCCGAAGTGTCTCCGTCTTGGTGAGCAAGGACGTGTAATTCCAGTGTATGGGCTCGAGCATCGGCCGATATACGCGCAGAAGGAACTCGAGCTGAGGGCTCACCCGAGCTAGCCGAGAGAAGGATCCCGGTGCATCGTTGGCCCTGAGTGCCTGAAGCTGGCGTTCGAGCAATTGAGGGTGTGACCAGTCGTCAGCGTCATGGACCGTGAAGTACTCGCCGGAAGCGTTCGTCAGCCCGGTGTTCCGCGCTCGATAAGCACCGATGTTACGGCGGTGCTGCAAAACCTTGATGCGGCGGTCTTCGGTAGAAAGAACTCTGGCGACACCCAGGGTATCGTCCGTGCTGGCATCATCGACAATGAGGATCTCGATGTCGTTGACGGTTTGCGCCCGCAAGCTATCGACCGATGTGGCAAGAGTGGCCTCCGCATTGTAGGCGGGCACGACGATCGAGATCACGGGGTCGCAAGCATCGGAGCCATGGGTCTGCGGGTTTGTAGTGAGCGAGCCGAACTGCAGTGGTGCGGAACCGTCGATCAACTCGCTGATGGGAATCAATGACTTTCGGCGAAATACCCAATCGATCAGTTCGAGCCGTTCTTGATTGGCCTGTTCGCGCGGCAGGTTGCCGGAGTCAGCCTGGCGCAACCGAAGATTGGACTGCGTGAGATGAAGGTCCGGGGACTGAGAACCGAAGTTCCGAAAGAGGAGGTCTGCCTCATCGAACAAGTCCAGCTGGGTAAGAAGATGATGCTCGAGAATGCGTAGCCGTTCGGAGTGCCGCTCGCCATTCAGCATTCTGGCGTAAACAAGCCGATCAAGCGCAAGATCATAATTCTTCTCGTTGGCATACCAGCGGGCCAGAGTTTCGGCTGCCCTTGCGACAGGCTGTCGGCAGGTGTCGCCCGATCTCCGAACTCGCTCAAGGTCGGCGAGAGCGTCTTCGCTGAAACCCATCCACAGCGCGCGAGACAACGAACTGGCTTGGCGGTCGAGGGCACGTTCGAATTTGGCACGGGCGCCTCGCGAGTGGCCGTTCTTGGTACCGGAACGCTCATACCGCAGAGGCGCGATGAATCGTCGCGCCCGCGGTTGGAGCCGATGCGGGATGGCGCGAATGCCCAGGGCCTTGATCGACTTCTTTTGCTGGGCCGAGAGTCGTTTGCCGACCATGCCGAATACACGGTGAGCCAGTCTGCTCATGCTGGATTTGCTCCTGATTTGATTTGGTCCAGCCGAAGCCACAGTGACCTTAAGCAAGCCAGCCGATGCGATGGGCAGTCCCCTAGCCGCGGCGCCGGACGGCAGCTTCGGCATGCACAACTAGCTAGCCAGGTTACACCGGGATGGCAGGACTAGGCACCCAAATCATGATGCCACATCTCGGGCTCGGCCGCCGCAGGTGAGCCAATGACCCGTGGAGCTTCCGCTTGACTTCATGACCACCAGGTTCAACGTGTCGGGTTTCGTCGTGACCGTTGCGCTAACGAACGCCGCTTCGTCGGGGCGTGATGCTGGAACCTGTTCGCGGTCAATGTGCGCCGAGGATCTGACTCGCGGGTCCGTTCCCGATGCCCGCCCTCCGCGGCGAGCGTCGATGGTCGCCGCGGCGTCGATGTCGCGTCGACCATCGAAATAGCTACGTCGTCGACACTGGATCCCGGCCGCGACGCCAGCAGGCTCAGCGATACCTGACTGCGACCACTTCGTCCCCGGACCAGCCGTTCACGTTTCCGGCGAGCGCGCCGTCGAGAATATCGCCATGGACCACGCTCGACGCCACGGGATCGTTCGGAGAATTGCCGGACCTCAGGAACCACTCCAGCGAGCCCGATTCCTCTCGGACGGCGGCCAATGTGTCAACGCCGTCCCCGTCCCAGTCTCCGGCCACGAATCGATCCCCGACTCGCGCGAAGGTAAACGTGGGGAGGTAGTTCGGGGTGGAGTTGTTGTCGGTGCGGAGGTACATCTGCTTGCCGCGGATGAGCCCGGGCGCGTCGATGCCGTTGCCGTTCCAGTCACCGATCACGACGCGGTCGCCGGGACGGCCGGCATCGTAGACCACATCAGCAGGGCCTATGTTGTCGTTGGATAACAGGAACTTCTTGCCGTTGCGAACTCCGATCGTGTCGGTACCGTTGCCGTTCCAATCTCCGACGATGGCTTCTTCGCATGCCCGACCATACGTGTAGGTTTCCGGATTTTCGCCGGTCGGGGAGTTGCTGAGATAGAAGACATTACCAATCCGCCAGCCCGGCGTGTCAGTTCCATCACCGTCCCAATCGCCCATAAAGTGCTGATTGGCGCCGGAACTTGCCGGTATTTGCATCGGGTTGGTCGGGGTGGACCCGGAGCTTGATTGGTAAGTCAGCTCCGGCCCCCCGGGCGGGTCAGGCAGTTCGCCGTCGAGAAGCGGCGCAAGGTGACCGAATGTCTCGACGTCCGCGTAGTCGCGGTCGGCTCCCGCGGTGTTGATGACAGCCCGGATGGCGGGATCGTAAGGATATTCCCGGAAGGCCATGTCAGTCATGGCCCGCCAGTTGTTCTGATTGTTTGTCGTGTTCGCGCTGTCCTCGTAGTAGCGCCCACGACACGAGGTCGCGTTGGCCATCGTCTCGGACAGGTACGGACTGTACGTGGCATAACTGTGCCGCAGGCTCTCCCCGGAATCGGACACGTATCGCCAATAGTCGACCGAGCCGTTGTTGTTGCGCACCAGCTCAGCCGATAGGGCGAGGAATCGTTGATTCAAGGCAGAGTAGATCAAGCCTCGGTCTCCGGCGGGGCTGGACTGGTTGGTCGCGCGGTAGCGATCATATATCTCGCCGGGCAATGGATCGGGCCAGCGTTCATCATTGTCACCTAAGGCAGGATCACGCTCCTGCAGCTGGTCGCCGGGCATCAGTAATACGCCGAGAAATAGCTCCTGTAGATCTCGTGGGTTGTCGGTGTCACTGAGGGCGTACGAAACCAGTGTGTCGTTTCCGGTGACATACCCGATGGCCAGCTGGCCCAATACATGTGCAGTGAGGTGATTGTTGTAATACTGGCGGTTCAGCCACGGGGGCTCTGCCGACTGCCTTTCGGTCGGGCTGCTCATGTACCAATCGGCGGTTTGCCACAACTGGGTGCTCCGTTGGATGGGTGAGCGCATGCTCGCGAACCAACGTTCGATTTCGGACCGCTCGTTTGCGGTCAGATATGGCTGGAGCATGGCGTATGCGTCTGCGAATTTGACCAGAATCCGACTGATGTGCAGCCCAGCCGCATGCGGCATCGCCTTGCCAGGGTAGTTGAAGTCGCGCCAACTCGGCGTCGGATCATCCGGGAGGTCGGCGTTGCTGTAAACTGCCCAATCCATGAGAGCGTCTCTGGCTTTGGCCAGATAGGCGGTGTCTTCGGTGACCCGGAACGCGACGGCAAGAGCGTGCACAGCCTTCGACTCCGGGTTGACATCCACATAGTATTGGCTGATGTCGTCAGGTTCCTGCGGGATGAACTGGCGCGACAGTGCCGCGTTCGCATCGGCTTTGACCGACTGCCATGCCTCGTAGAACGGCGACGATTGGTCGGTGCTGCGTTGTTGGGCGCGCTGAAGTTCTGCTTCAGTCGTGAGCAGGACCGGTCGTTGTTGCAATGCGTCGACGTCAGCCAACGCACCCTCATCGACCTCTCCGCGCTCATCGACCTGTCCCATCGCAGGCTGAGTTGCCGTCACGCATGCAACAACCGTGAGGCCAACAAGCACAGAACGGATCGCTCTGGTCAGCATCTGTCACCTTTCATCTGTCGATAGGTGCGTCGATCTGTCAAATCGGACGGTACGGGCCAGCGATTTCACCAGGTGCTTGCTGAACGGACGGCATGAACTCCTCGGTCCGGGAATCTATTGCGAAGCGAGGCCGCGCAGAATCAATTCTTTCGCAACCAGACGTCTTGCGACTTACCATGTGACTCTACAAGAGCTGGCTGGAACCGATTCCTGTTGAACAGTGAGCATAGATTCTCGCCAGATTGTCGTCAAGTGTGCGCGTTGACTCATCCAAGATGCCCGCGTAGGCCGTGTCGTTGACTCAGCTGAAGGTCCCGCGTGGGCCGCTTGTGGATGGAGCTCACGTTGGCGGTGCGTAAGGCGATCACACAGGCTCAGCTGGTCCGGTGGGTGAAGGCGACCCGGGCGGAGAAGGGTGAGATCTTGGACGCGGTGTGCGCGGTCACGGGCTGGCATCGTGATCATGCGCGCAAGGCGATCCGGATCGCG
>CAYNTE010000143.1:0-7150 GCA_964399615.1 uncultured Thermomicrobiales bacterium | reverse complement strand
TGAGAGATCCTTCGACTCCGCTGCGCTTCGCTCAGGATGACATTGGACGTGGTCGCGGAATGTGGAGAATGGCAGGCGTTGACAGTTCTCCGGAACGACTGCCCCGACTTCTCATCGTCCCCATCCAGACGACCCCGCCCCCACGTCATCCTGAGCTTGTCGAAGGATCTCTCAGGAGATCGTGAAGTGATGGGGACGTTCGTCTCGGTTGCCAGTCCAGGTGAGAGATCCTTCGACTCCGCTGCGCTTCGCTCAGGATGACATTGGGTGTGGTCGTGTGACTGGGAAGGTGGCAGGGGTGCCACATTTCCGGAAAGATCCTTCGACTGCGCATCCCGACTGTCCCTCGTATCTCGAGCATGCAGAAGACCCGGTCCCTTTGGCGTGCATGCGGTGGGGACTGGCCTGAACGTGGGAGGGTATGATGGGAGGTGGGGCCGAGGATTGGTATTTTGGGAGGATAGTGACCTGACGAAGGTTGCATATGTGTTTGGCACATCGGGCCATACTGCGAGCTACAAGCTGGGGAAGATGATTCTGCCGCAGCTGGAGGACGGCGACCACGGCGTCGAGGTGGTCGGGATGTTCTTCTTCGACGACAACAACTACATCTTGCGAGAGGGCGATCCGCTGGGTGAGCGGCTCTCGAAGGTCGCAAAAGATCAGAATATTCTGCTGATGATGTGCGATCAGTGCGCGATCGAGCGTGGGCTGGCAACTGGCGGGCCACGCAACGCGGAGGTCAGCGGGGTGGTCGACGGCGTAACGGTCGGCTGTTTTCCGGATCTCTATGCGGCGCTGTCGGGGAATCCGCCCGATCAGGTGATCACACTCTAATTGGCAGCAATGGCGATCGAATACACATCGTCGCTGGACGAGGTTTCGCCGGAGATGCTGACCGGCGGGTTTTGGGCTGGCTGGCCCAACCCGCCGGACCCAACAACGCACCTGAAGCTCCTGCGCCAGAGTCAGCATGTCATCGTGGCGCTGGATCGCAACGCCGGACTCGTGGTTGGCTTCATCACGGCGATCAGCGATGGCGTGCTGTCGGCCTATATCCCGCTGCTGGAAGTGCTGGGGGCCTATCAGGGCCAGGGCATTGGCGAAGAGCTGGTGCGCAGGATGCTGGATGAGCTGCGCGGGCTCTACATGATCGACCTGCTTTGCGATGAGGATCTGCAGCCGTACTACGAACGATTCGGGATGCAACCAGCGACGGGGATGTTGATGCGAAATTACGATCGGCAGAGTGGGCGATGAAGGCGGACCGGGAACGCAACTTAGAGCCGGAGTGGGTGCGCTGGGCACGCAAGTTGCACGCGATTGCCCAGACAGGATTACATTTCTCGGAGATCGAATATGACCGCGATCGCTACCGGCAGATCGACCGGCTGGCGGCAGAGATCATGGAGCGCTACAGCGACGCGAACCTGGAGCAGGTGACGGAATTCTTCGCCAAAGACCACGGCTACGCGACGCCGAAGGTGGATGTGCGCGGGGCGGCGTTTCGCGATGACAAGATCCTGATGGTTCGCGAGCGCCTGGATGGGCTCTGGACGTTGCCGGGCGGTTGGGCTGATGTGAATGACGCGCCGTCAGCGGCGGCGGAGCGCGAGGTCTGGGAAGAGGCGGGCTTTCGGGTGCAAGCGCGCAAGCTGGCGATGGTGCTGGACAAGAGCCGGCACTTCAGCGACCCGGAACCGAGCCACACCTACAAGCTCTTCTTCGTCTGCGAAATTCTGAGCGGCGAGGCGACGACCAGCTTCGAGACGACCGAGGTCGATTTCTTCGCCGAGGATATGCTGCCTCCGCTCTCACGCGGCAGGGCAACAGAGTCGCAGATCCTGAGGCTCTTCGACCATCATCGACAGATGGATATACCGACGGACTTTGACTAAGACAAGCTCGATCGCCTCGCGTGACCTGAGAGTACGCGCCCCGGTTCCCGCGAGACTCCAGAGGGCAAGCGGTTTGCTGCTAGCGAGCGCTGCCGTATTGGAGCAATCCCGGAATTGGACGAATAGCTACCGGGGTCGTATTGTGGCTTTAGGCGGTCCATCGCCTGGGGCCAGGCCAGATGACCGGATTTCTTCCCGGCTCGACGGAGTGGTTCTATTCACCTTCCCCAAGGGGTGTTGACAAGGAGCATATGTTGAATTCCCACGCATCTATAGACGACCCGGTGTTGGCGCCAGCGGACTGGCAAGCGAGGGCGCAGAAGCTACAGCAATTGCACCAGGGACCGGAGGTGCTGGTTCTGCTCAACCCGTGGGACCGGCTCAGTGCACGCTTGTTTGCCGGTTTGCCGGGCTGTCAAGCGCTGGCGACGACGAGCTCGGGGATTGCCGCGGCCTTGGGATATCCCGACGGGGAAACTGCGCCGCTCGACCGCCTGCTCGCGGTTGTCCGCGAGATTGTGGAGGCAGTTGATGTCCCAGTCACGGTGGATTTCGAGGCTGGTTACGGCGAGACTGCCGAGCAAGTTGCCGAGAATGTGCGGCGTGCGGTGGCGGCTGGTGCAGTGGGCATCAACCTGGAAGATGGCATCGGCGACGGTGGCGCAAAAGGCGTGCTGCGCGATCCTGAAGAGCAGGTCGAGCGTGTGGCAGCGGCCCGCGAGGCGCTGCAGATCGACGGTGTCCACGGGGTGCTGAACGCGAGAACGGATGTGTATCTGCAACGTCACGGCCTGGAGGACGCATGGCTGCCGGAGGCGGTGCGTCGCTGTCAGCTATACGCCGAGCACGGCGCCGACTGTGTCTATGTGCCGGGAGTACCTCGGCGAGACCAGACTGCCGAGGAGGGGCGTCGCGACATTGAGATAATCGTGCGCGAGGTCGGTCGCCCGCTCAATGTGCTGGCGGCATCCAATCAGCTTTCGGTTGCTGAACTCAACGAAATCGGTGTGCGGCGGCTCTCAATTGGGTCGAGCATCGCCCGGCTGGCCTATGCCGAAGCGCGCAACTCCGCCAGCCACATCCTCACGACCGGGGATCTCGGTGTGCTCGCTCCGGGGGATGACCTGCCACACGGTGAGATCAACACCATCCTGGCCCGCTAGCTTCAGCACGACAACGAGTAACAACGACATCCAGGGATTGGACAAGCATCCCACTTATCCGGTCCCGGGCGTGCCTTCGCTGTAGCGCCACTGGTAGTAGTGGCGGCCGGCATAGTTGCTGGAGACGGACCAGGTGGCTTCGGTAACAGGTGCGTAGATGAGGCAGCGGCGCTCGAAGCACTGGACGAGGACATCGGGGCGCGCGGGATCCTGGGTATGGACCCAAAATGGCTCGGTGACGGCATGCCCGGTGGCGAAGTAGGCGTCGGTGAATAACCGGCCGTCACGCTCCTCGCCATCGATCCAGATTGGTCCTGAGGCGTTCATGTAGCGCCAGAAAGGCTCAGCGATCCCGTGCTCTGTCAGGGCATCTATCTGGCTGATGGTAATGCGCATGTCGGCCAGCCGGCTGGCGGTGAGCAGGTTACCGTTGGGATCGAGGATGGTGTTGATGGCGCTGCCGATGCGCATGGAGCGATCATCACGCAGGCTAGCGAGCATGGCGTAGGTGGGGCCATCGGGAGTGAGCTCGGTGCCGAGGATGGGGATATCGGCAGGCGAGCGGGTCTCGAATTCGGTGACGCCGATCTGGATCTGACCGCTGACCATCTCATTGACCAGCAGGCCGGTCGTGAGCGGCCAGCCATCGTCGACTGCTGTGCCAGTGTCGGTGACTTCGATACGGCCTTGATCGAAGTATTGAACGGTGCGCTGGTCGCCGGGGACGCCGCTAAACGGTTCTTGGATCGGGGCGGTGATGGCGGCAGGTCCCCAGGCCCAGGCGCGATCGACATCGCCGTTGATGATCGGGCGGTCGGTGCGATCGAAGACGGCCCGGATCTCTGGATTGGAGAGTGCGTCGTCAAGGTCTAAGGCTGGGTCGGGTGCGCCCTGTTTGGGATTGGTCGACGCTTGATTGAGGGCTGCATCTGGCTCGGCGGTTGACGTGGACTCAGTTGCGACGGTGGCCGTGGCGGTGGGAGCGGGCACGGCAATGGCAACGCTGTGGCGCTGGCTGGTATCTGGGCCAGATTGTGTGACGCTGCGCAGCTGATCGCCGAGCACAAGTCCGCCAGCGAGTGCGACGGGCAGGAGTGCAATGGTCGCGCCAATGATGAGCCGCGCGAGGAGATCGGTTGACATGCGACGGCTCATGGCCAAGGCAAGGCAACCGATGACCACGAGCACGATGACGCTGTAGGTGATGAGTAAGCCAGTGAGCGATGGCATCCAGGCGGGCCTCTCTATTTCCGCTAACTGGTCGCTTCTATCATAACAACCTAGGAGAGATAGCAGGGTATAGATTCCGCACAGATTTGAGGAAGGAGTGCATAGGCACTGGCCAGTACAATGGAGCAATGTCAACGCCGGTGCTTTTTGGACTGACACCAGAAACGATCATACGGGACAGTCTCTATGATCTGATTCCTCTGCCAGCGGAAGCGGCGGACCTGCTCGCGACACGCGAATTTTTGCGACTGGACGGCATCCAGCAGTTGGGTTTTGTGTCGCGGGTTTGGCCTGGTGCCCGTCATACGCGCTTCGAGCACTCGCTAGGCGTGATGCATCTGATGCACGAAGGGTTGGTGTGGCTGCGCCGGCAGGGTGCGGAGATCGACGACGAGACAGCCCGGACAGGGATGGCGGCGGGTCTCTTGCACGATGTGGGCCACTATCCCTTCAGCCACGCCATCGAAGAGCTTGGGCCGCCGATCCGCCCGCACGAGGAGGTCGGTCGGGATCTGATCGTTGCGGGCGAGATTGCAGAGCTGCTGCGAGATCGCTGGCGAGTCGATCCGGAGAGAGTGGCGGGATTGATCGATCCGCCTGAGGCGGGGCAGCGGGCGGTCGACCGGCTGGTGGGCGGCTTGCTGTCGGGTCCGCTGGATGTTGACAAGCTGGACTATCTGCCGCGCGATGCGCGGGCGTGCAGCGTGCCATATGGGGGTGTCGATACGGTGCGGCTACTGCAATCGCTGCGAGTGGTGGAGACGGCGGAGGGTGCAAGGGTCGGGATCGACGCCAAGGGTGTGCCGGCTCTGCATTCGCTGATCAATGCGCGGCAGGAGATGTTCGACAATGTCTACTGGCACCACACGAACCGGGCTTCGATGGCAATGTTGCTGCGGGCAGTGCAGGACGCAATGCTGGCCGGTTTCGACGCAGCGGAGCTGACGGGGCACACGGATCGGTCGCTGCTGGACAGGCTGACTCAGGATGATGCCCCGCAGACGACGCGGCAGTTGATCGGCCACCTCCGCGACCGGCAGATGCACAAGCGGGCAGTGGAAATCAGCTATCGTGCGGGTGAGGTGTATCGCTTCCTGGGTGGGCTCTTCCACGACCCAGCTGGACGGCGTGCGCTGGAGCTTGAGATGGTGGAGCGATTACGGGAGCTGACGGGAATCGAGGCCGGAGCGGCGGATATTTTGATCGATATACCGAAACCGGAGAAGTGGAAGACGCAGGTATGGGTAGAATACACCCAGCCGCCCGTGGGCTTTCGGCCACTGATGAGTTGGCACGAGGTGACCGGTATTGACGACTCCACGTTGCGCACATATGAGGATCATCGACGGTTGATTCGGATAGTCGTGCGCGCTCCATTGCGGGACATCGTCGCGACGAATTGGGAGCGATTGACGTTGCCGCTCATGATGCGCCAGTGACAGCAACTGCTCCAGAACACATGCAGGTGAACGAGACTGGCAGCCCAGCGGGCCACAGCGACAACAAGCTGGTGGCTATTCTGGCGGCGGCGACGTTCCTGGCTGTGCTGAACACGACGATGGTGAATGTCTCGCTGCCAACGATCCGTGACGAGTTCGCGGTGAGTGAGGCAGGTGCTGGCTGGCTCGTCACGCTCTATTCGCTCTTCTTCGGTATCACAACACCATTCTATGGACGCTTGGGCGATCGCTATGGCGTACGGCGGCTCTATGTCGCAGGGATGCTGATCTTTGCGGCGGGGTCGTTGCTGGCCTCGCTTGCGCCGACGTCGTTCTTCCCGATGCTGGTTGGTTTCCGGATTGTACAAGCGATGGGGTCGGCGGCGATCCCGAGCCTCGGCACGGCGATGATCACGCTGGCAATCCCGCGGGAACGGCGTGGGGCCGCTATCGGGTTGGTGGCCATGGCGGTCGGTGCGGGGCAAGCGGTCGGGCCAACACTAGGTGGTGTGCTGACGGAGTACATCTCGTGGCGGGCAGTGTTCCTGATCAGCGCGTCGATCTTGCTGCTGGTGCCGCTGCAGATGAAGTTTTTCTCGGCTGAACCACAACACGAGGCCAAGCCGGTCGACTGGCTAGGCGGCATCGCGCTGGCGGTGACGATCGCTGGCTCGCTGATCGGGCTGGGAAATATTCAGGAGCAAGGTCTGGTGTCGCTGCCGGTGCTGGGGAGCCTGGGGGTGGCGCTGGTGGCCTTTGGGGTGATGGTGCTGCGGCAACGGACGCTGCCTCACCCGTTTGTGGCGCGTGAGCTGATTGCGAACCGGAAGTTCATGCTGAGCACGTTCACCGTTTCGCTGATGATGGCGGCGACGGTCTCGACGTTGATCATCGCGCCGTTCTTGCTCGAGGATGGCAAGAACCTGGGGGCGGCGGGGGTCGGGCTCGTGCTGCTCTCGCAGGCTGCGGTGGTGATTTTGCTGAGCCGGACGATGGGCAAGCTGGCGGACAAGATGGATGGTCTGCTGATCGCGACTGTCGGGGTCAGTGTGGTCTTGCTGGTCATTGTCACGTTTGCGACGGTGGCGGTGGGCTGGCCGGTGTGGGCGTATATTCCCCTCTTCATCGTCTTCGGGGCCGGCCAATCTGCCATGACGGCACCGCTGCAGACGACGCTGACGAAATCGGTGCCACGTTCGATGGCGGGGGTGAGTTTCGGCTTCTACTACGTGTTCTTTTTCTCCGGCTCGGCATTGGGAGCGGCGATGGCGACGGCGCTGCTCTCTGCTCGTGAGGGGACGAGTGCGCTGCTACCGATCTATCGAGGGCCGGCGGACCTGAGCTACTTCGGCGATGCCTACCTGTTCGGCCTCGGCGCTGCCCTGGTGGCCCTCGTTCTGTTGCAATTCGCACGTCGCGC
>CAYNTE010000142.1:0-7168 GCA_964399615.1 uncultured Thermomicrobiales bacterium | reverse complement strand
CTTCAAGATCCGTTGGCTCTGTGCTATCCTCAGGAGCCGACCGGTGTGCATGGTTCATGCCATGGAGCTGTAGCCAAGTGGTAAGGCAGGAGTCTGCAAAACTCTGATCGGCGGTTCGAATCCGCCCAGCTCCTCCCCGAATTTTTCCTGATTACGAGCAATTAACCGTGTGTCAGCTTGTGTCGTGCCGTGCCTGGCGTGACATGGAGTTGCCACCTCATTGAGTAGGCCGTGCTGGGGTTTTGAGGAGCCCGCTTTGTGGGGCTGTTTCCTCAGGATTTCCCTCGATGGCGGCTGCGAACGAGCAAATTGTGGCACGGACCGTAAGCAACACAAGGATCACGTTTGTGGTTGGTTCTTGACAGCGTGAACGGAGGTATGAGAATCTAAGCGGCCGTGCATACGTGCATGATCCATCATGGGGCACTTCCCATTTCGTGAGAAGGAGACATGGGGTAATGAGCCGAGTCGAACAATTTCAGGCGTTGCTGGAACAATGGCAAGCCGTTGGCTTGGATCGACGTAAGTTTCTGCGACTCGTTGCTGTTGGCACGAGCGCAACGACCCTTTCTGCGATGATTGCGGCCTGCGGTGGCGATGACGACGATGACGATAGCAGCTCGGAGGACGACAGCGGCACGACGGCTACTGAAGAGATGAGCGAGGAAACCGAGGCTTCGACCGAAGAATCTTCTGAGACGGAAGCCTCAACCGAGGAAGCTGCGGAAACCGAAGAGGCCGAGGGCACCGAGGACGCGAGTGCGGAAGCTTCGGGCACCGAGGCGGCCGGGGGTGGCGATGAGGAAGAGCGGCAGCAGCCGACCGCCGCGCCATTTGTGGACCGGGAATATGTGGTAGCGCTGAATGTCGAGCCAGACAACCTGCACGCCCACAACACGACATCAAATGCATCGGCGAGCGTCGATAAGTGCATCTACGAGGGACTTGTCTACCTCGATGCGGAGATGCGACCGGTAAACCTGCTGGCCGAGTCCTGGGAGCCATCGGACGACGCCAAGGAGTTCACCTTTAAGCTGCGGCAGGGCATCACGTTCCACGACGGCGAGCCGTTCAATGCCGAGGCCGTCAAGGCGGCCTTCGACAACACCCTGCAAGATGATTCGCTGAAGCGACATGCCTACTTCAATGCCTTCATCGAGAGCATTGAGGTGATTGACGAGTACACGGTGAAGTTCATCGCGCCGGAGCCGTTTGCGGCGATGATCGCCAGCCTGGCTCACCCCGCTGGTGGTGTGCCGAGCCCGGCAGCACTGGAGAAATACGGCGAGGACTTCGGGATCAATCCGGTGGGCACGGGCCCGTTCCGCTTCGTGGAGTGGGTGCGCGGCGCGCAGATCACGCTTGAAGCGAACCCGGATTACTGGGACGAATCCATCGGCCCAGCTGTCTCGAAGCTGACGATCCGCGGCATCGCCGAGCCGAGCGCGCTGGGTCTGGCGATCCAGAGTGGTGATGCGCAGTTTGGCGCGCCGATTGCGGCGACGCAGGCGGAGCAGCTGGAGCAGGCCGATGGCGCTGAGGTGATCTCGGTGCCGGGCATGTCGGTCTACTGGATAGTGCTCAACACGCAGATCGAGCCATTCAACAACAAGGAAGTCCGCCAGGCGCTCAACTACGGCGTTAACAAGGAGGCGGTGCTACAGACGGCGGCGCTGGGCCGCGGCTACGTCATGGACTCGATCCTGGCCAAGAATGTCTGGGGCTACAGCTCGGTGATGACCTATGAGTACGACCCCGATAAAGCCAAGCAGATGCTGGCCGATGCCGGCTATCCCGATGGCTTCGAGGCTACGCTGTGGTGCACAGCCAACTCGCGCGCCCAGGCTGTGCCGGTGCAGGAGCAGCTCCGCCAGATCGGCGTCGATGTCGAAGTGGTGCAGATGGAGAGCGCCGCTCTGAGCGAAGAGCTGCAGAAGCCAGTCGATGAGACGAGCATCCAGATGTATGTTGCGAACTGGTCGCCATCGACGGGTGACGCCGACTGGGCGATCCGGCCACTCTATGCCAAGGCGCAGTGGCCACCGGCCGGCTCGAACCGGGCGTTCTTTGAGAATGATGAGCTTGAGGGGTATATCCAGCAGGGTCTTGAGCTGATCGATCCTGAGGAGCGTGCGGCGGCCTATGCCAAGGCTCAAAAGCTGGTGATGGAGGAGGCCCCTGGCATCTGGCTCTATGTTGCGGACCGGCTAGGCGCGATTCGAGAAGATGCGGGCGGTTGCACCATCCAACCAGATGGTGTGGCCTATCTGCGGACGGCGTACTATAAGTCGTAATTATCGGTAATGTTGGGGGTGTGCGATGACCGCCTATGTAATTCGCCGCCTCATACAGCTGATCCCGATCTTGCTCGGTGCGTCGATAGTCGTCTTTCTGATGATGCGGCTCCTGCCTGGCGATCCTGCATTGCAGGCGCTGGGCGGGGCCGCCGCCAGTGAGGTGACTGGCGAGCAGGTCGAGGCGCTGCGTGAGGAGTGGGGCCTCAATGATCCGTTGCCGATCCAGTATGTTCACTGGTTGACGCACGCAGCTCAAGGCGACTTCGGCCGCTCGACGATCTCGCGCGTGCCCGCCAGTGACGAGATTCTGAATCGCTTCCCGGCCACACTGCAGTTGACGATTGCCGCGCTGGTGGTCTCGATCGTGCTGGGCATCCTGGCCGGTTTGCTGGCAGCCATCAAGCACAACACGATGACGGACCGCATCAGCACGATCATCGCGCTGCTGGGTATCTGTACACCATCGTTCTGGCTCGGGTTGATGTTGATGTTGCTCTTCTCAGTCAAGCTGGGATGGTTTCCAACCTTCGGCAAGGGAGGTATCGAACATCTCGTGCTGCCCGGTATCACCCTGGGGATGGGCGGTGCTGGGGTGATTGCAAGAGTCACGCGCTCCAGCATGCTCGAGGTGATGAGTGACGATTACATTCGCACGGCCCGCTCGAAGGGGTTGCGCGAGACGACGATCATGTACCGGCATGCGCTGAAGAACGCGCTGATACCGATCATCACGCTGGTGGGGCTTGAGTTTGGGTTCTTGCTCTCAGGCTCGGTGGTGACGGAGACGGTCTTCTCCTTCCCGGGTATTGGACTGCTGCTGATCACCTCGATCAATAACCGCGACTTCCCGATCGTGCAGGGGGTAATCCTGCTGTTTGCATTGCAGTTCGTGGTGGTGAATCTGATTGTCGATCTGATCTATGCCTGGGTTGATCCAAGAATCGCGTACTCGTGATGGGCGTGACGAGCTGGGTACGACGGACAACGATTGGGGATGTCGATGTCCGCACAAAGTAACGAAGCCACTATTGCCAAGAGCCGGCTGACCGATGGGCTGCACTCACAACCGCCGCGCAGTCTTTGGGGGGATGCCTGGCGACGGCTGCGGCGCAACAAGGTGGCGATGGCTGGCGGAATCGTTGTTCTTCTGCTGATTCTGATGGCGATCTTCGCGCCACTGATCGCTCCGTTCGATCCGATTACGCAGGATTATGAGCATCTGCGCGAGTCTCCTTCGCTCGATCATCCATTTGGGACGGACGCCTTCGGGCGGGATATCCTGAGCCGGGTGATCTATGGTGCGCGGATCTCGCTGCGGTTGGGCTTCCTGGGGACATTCTTCGGGGTGGCACTGGGCATCATCATCGGGAATTTCGCCGGCTTCTACGGTGGACATGTTGATTCGCTCATTATGCGGTTGATCGACGTTCAGCTGGCATTCCCGGGGCTGATTCTGGCGATTGCCATCATCGCTGTGTTGGGGCACGGTGAGATCAATGTGATCATCGCTATCGGGGTCTTCTCGATGCCGACGTTTGCACGCGTCTTACGCGGCTCGATCCTGCAGCTCAAGGAGCAGGAGTTCATCGTCGCTGGCAGGGCGGTTGGCGCCAACAACCGGCGCTTGATGTTCAACCACCTGCTGCCTAATGCGTTGACGCCGATTCTGGTGATCGCGACGCTGCGGCTTGGCACGTCGATCTTGACGGCGGCGTATTTGAGTTTCCTTGGGCTGGGGGTGCGTCCGCCATCGCCGGAGTGGGGCGCGATGTTGAGCACGAGCCGGGAATACATTCAGCTGGCTCCGCATATCACGATCTTCCCGGGTTTGGCGATATTGGTGACGGTGCTTGCGGTGAATCTGTTAGGTGACGGCATTCGGGACGCGCTGGACCCGAAGCTGGACACGAATGTTTAGGAGCTGATCGGTGCGGGTGTATATCGTGGCGGATATTGAGGGTATTGCCGGGGTGGCGCACGGGGTAGAGGGATCGCCGGGGAACCCTGAATATGAGCGTGCCCGGCGGCTGATGACTGAGGAGGCGAATGCGCTGATCCGCGGCATCTTCGAGGCGGATGCTGACTCTGCCGTGACGGTGGCGGACTCGCACGGTCCCTACCGCAACCTGATACCGGAAGAGCTGGACGAGCGGGCGGTACTAAGTCGCGGGAAACCTCGCCTCTACGGCATGGTCGATGGCATCGATCAGGATTATGACGTGGCGATGTTCGTCGGGGTGCACGGCCAGGCAGGCTCGGACCGCTCGGTGCTGAGCCACACCTTCACGGGCGTGATCCTGGATGTGCGGCTCAATGGCACCTCGATGGGTGAGCTGGGATTGAACGCCGCGATGGCTGGCGCGCACGGCGTGCCGGTGGCGTTGATCTCGGGCGACCAATCAGTCGTGGCGGAAGCCAAGAATCTGCTCGGTGACGGGGTCGAGGTCGTGCAGGTGAAGGAGAGCCGGGGACACCTGGCGATCGAGAGTCTGCATCCGAACGTCGCGCGGGCCAAGCTGCAGGCCGCGGCCAAGGCAGTCGTCAGCAACCCGATCGTTGCCGAGCCGTTTGTGGTCGAGGAGCCGGTGACGGTTGAAGTCGATTATGCGCGACCGGTGCTAGCTGATCTGGCTGAGCTGATTGATGGGGTGGGGCGAGTTAGCGGCCGTACCGTGCGGTTCGAGCGGCCCTCGATGCTGGATACCTATCGTGTGCTGCGGCTGATGACGGTGTTGTGCAGCACGAAGCTCTAATGCTCGACCTCGACAACGGATCAAGTTACGGTTCATGATTGATGCGGCCTGCTTGGGGGCCGCATCTTGATGTACCTGTCATCGACGAGAGGACACGCTGACATGGCAGTCACGCTGAGTGATGGAACGACGCCACGGACCGAAGTTCCGGAGGAATTTACCTGGAACCGTGCAGATATTTACGATTCGGTCGACGCGTGGCGGGCTGATATCGAGAATATTCAGGAACTGTTGCCAGCGCTGGCCGCCTTCCAGGGCACGCTGAATGACGGCCCGCAGGCCTTGTTGGGCGCGATGCAGACGCAGGAGAAAATCGGCGAGCTGCTGATCAAGGTCTACGCCTACGCCATGCTGGCCAATGATGAGAATACCGCCGATCCGGAGACGCAGGCGTGGGAGGACCGCGCACGCGGCCTGGCTGTCATGGTGGGCAGTCAATCGGCATTCCTGGAGCCGGAGATCATCGCTCTGCCCGACGGCAGAGTTGAGAGCTATCTCACGGAAGAGCCAGAGCTGGGTATCTATCGCCACGCGCTGGAGGATCTGGTGCGGCAGAAGGAGCATGTGCTGGATGCTGCCACCGAGCAGTTGCTGGCGGCGGGCGGTGAGGTCTTCAACGCGCCGGGCACGATCTTCGGGATGATCGACGACGCGGATATGCGCTATGGCACAGTGAAGAATGAAGATGGCGAAGAGGTGACACTGACCAAGGCGGTCCACCAGCGCTTTATGGAGAGCCGTGACCGGCGGGTGCGCAAGGACTCGTTCACGGTGTTTCACACGGCTTACCAGCGGCAGTCCAACACGCTGGCGGCGACCTATGCCTCGAGCGTGAAATCGGATGTCTATCTTGCCCGCGCCCGGAAGTATGAGACGGCGCTGCAAGCCAGCCTGGAGCCGCACAACATCCCGATTGCGGTCTATGACTCGCTGGTGAAGGCGGTCAACGACCACTTACCTGCGATGCATCAGTATGTCGCGCTGCGCAAGCGTGCGCTGGGGCTCGATAGCGTCGCTGCCTATGACTTCTATGTGCCGATCGTGCCGGAGGTCGACGTCGAGTTTAGCTACGACGAAGCGGTCGAGATGGTGCTGGCCGGTCTTGCGCCGCTGGGCGAGAAATATGTCGAGGACGTGCGTGGGGCGATCACGAACCGCTGGATCGATGTCTATGAGAATCAGGGCAAGCGCAGTGGCGGCTACTCGATGGGCGTCCACGGGGTGCACCCGTACATCTTGCTGAACTGGTCGGGCCGCCTGAACGATGTCTTTACCCTGGCACACGAGCTGGGCCACGCGATGCACTCCAACTACACGAGCAATACTCAGCCCTACGTCTACGGCAACTACACGCTCTTCGTGGCCGAGGTGGCTTCGACGGTAAATGAGATGCTGCTGAGCCGCCATCTGCGGGCAACGACTGACGACGCGGCGTTCGATGCCTATCTCGTCAATAACGCCATCGACGATATGCGGGGGACGCTCTTCCGCCAGACGAAGTTTGCCGAGTTCGAGCGCTGGGCGCATGAGCGTATCGAGGGTGGCGAGGCGCTGACTGCCGAGGTGGCAAGTGCGCAATACAATGAGCTGATGCGGCGCTACTACGGGCCGGACGTGACGCTCGATGAGCTGACGGGCATCGAGTGGGCACGCGTTCCACACTTCTACCGCGCCTACTACGTCTACCAGTACGCGACCGGCATCTCGGCGGCCGCGGCACTCTCGCAGCAGATTCTGGACGAGGGCGAGCCAGCACGAGAGCGGTATCTGACGTTCCTCTCAAGCGGCTCCTCGAAGTACTCGCTCGACCTGCTGCGCGATGCTGGTGTCGACATGACCAAGCCCGAGCCGGTGAACCAGGCGCTGGAGCTCTTCGGCGGCTGGGTGAATGAGCTTGAGGGTCTGCTGGAAGGGTAAGGCGGAGGATCGGGGACCGATGCCCGGGGACCGGGGTTCGGGAGGGAACGGGAGTCGGGAGTCGGTGAAGGCTAACCGCGCTCACATCCCGATGCCAACCACACACCTGTAGAGGCGCGCCTCAACGCCTGCCATCCTCCATATTCCACGACCACGTCCAATGTCATCCTGAGCGAAGCGCAGCGAAGTCGAAGGATCTCT
>CAYNTE010000141.1:4248-7693 GCA_964399615.1 uncultured Thermomicrobiales bacterium | reverse complement strand
CGACTCCCGACTCCCGACTCCCGACTCCCGACTCCCGACTCCCGACTCCCGACCACCGACTCCCCGTTCCCACCCGAACCCCGGTTCCCGGGCACCGGTCCCCGATCCTCCCGAACGCTCACTCGGTGAGCTGGTGGTGGAGGGTGTGTTGGTTCCAGGCGTCGAAGCCGGCGGTGATCTGGCCGTTGGCGATATGGTCGAGACTCATGCCGGTGACGCAGATGGAGCGACCGGTGGCCGGGATACCGAGGAATTCGCCGGTGTGCTTGCCGGTGAGGGTCCAGCGGGTGACGACTTTGCCGGCTTCGGCGACGATCTCTTCGACCTCGAAATGCAGATCGGTGAAGGCCGCGTGCCACTTGCGCCACTGACTGCGGAAGGCTTCTCGGCCCGCGCCGAAGGTGTCGTCGTTGCCGGCAGCATCGACGGCGATGTAGCGGTCGATAGCCTGTTCGTCGGCGTTGTTCCAGACCTCCTGAAAGAAATTGCGGGCGAGCTCGCGGTTGCGTTCGATGGGGTCGTTGGTCATGCTGTGTCCTTTGGTGGTTGGGGCTGATGATGCTGTTCGAAATAGTACGATGAGTAGCAAGCGCGGACAGCATGGGGAAGAGGGTAGGCAGGATGGATCCGGATCTGCAGGCGATTATTGAGCGTGTTGACGCTGTCGAGCGGGCATCGTTTATCTCGCTGTATAGCGACGTGTCAGAGGACCTGCAGGTGGGCATCTTCCAGGATGGTCCGGCGTTTGCGATGTGGCTGGGGTCGTATGACGATGCGGGCTTCACGTCGATCTTCGATTTGGAGCGCGCTCCAGATCCGCATGGCACATTTCAGCGCTTGCGCGAGGTGCTGCGCTCGAATGGTGCGAAGATGATGAGCGCGGGCGAGCTGCTGGAGGCCGACCCGCCGATGGATGAGGCATGGCTGCGGTCGGAGGGATTTGTACCGGATTACGACGAGTGGATTTGCTGGCGACCGCTAGCGGGCTTCGAAGCGAATCCGCTGCCGGAAGGTGTCGAGATCGTGGTGGCGGAGAGCGCCGATGCGGGGACATTTTCTCGGGTATTGAATCGTGGTTGGGGCGATCCGGAAGATGGAGCGCTGGGGCGGGTGTTTGCGGAGGCAATCGGGAAGCCAGGCTGGATTCACTACCTGGCACTGGTCGATGGGCAGCCGGGAGCGGCAGCGGCCTTATTTATCGAGGACAAGGTGGCCGATTGTTTTGTGGCAGGAACTGCCCCAGAAGCACGACGGCGAGGGGCACAGCGTGCGCTGATTGAGCGCCGGTTGCTCGATGGGCTAGCGCGTGGTTGTGATATAGCGACAGCCCAGGCTGCGGCGGATGGAGCCTCGGAGCGAAACTACCGTCGGGCAGGATTTCAGGAGCTCTATCGGCGCACAATCTGGGCGTATCGCTTTGAAACGGACTAGGAACCGTTGGCAGCTGTCCGCTGGCTTGCGGGTAAGAGATCACTTAATGTAATGCCGATCTCTCGTGCTATGGCAGCCGCAACATAGAAGGATGGGTCGGCCTGGTTGCGCTCCAAGCGGGAGAGATGGCTTGGAGAGATCCCGGCACGGGACGCGAGCTGGTCAAGGGTTAGACCGCGCTCAAGTCTCAAGCTGCGAATCGTGGGGCCGATCTCCAGATCAACCCGTCGTGATGGTCTAGGCACGTCGCCTCCTTTTGGCCTAAATTCTCGCTATCATACTCAAGGTAAGCTATTACGTCTTCTATATTCTAACGGATTTGAGTAAACGAAATTGGGAATCCGCCGGGCAAACCGGAAGGTGATCGCCCATTATGTACAGCATACCCCAAATTAAGGCTGCTACAATACGGTGAACGATCCCCGTGACCGGCGGACGGCCGCAAGGGCCAGAAGTCCGCAGGTTGGCGGCCCTGGAGAAGTGCTTGCGCGGGGAGAAGTCAGCTCAAGGAAAATGGGCAGGGAGATGGACAAGAGTGGCCAATTCTACGGTCCTAACGCAGGATATGTGCTGGGACTGTATGAGGAGTATCTGGCAGATCCCCAATCTGTTAGTCCTGAGGCGCAGGAATTCTTCGCTCACTGGACGCCGCCGAGCCTCAACGGTCATCCACCGGCTGTTGCAACTGGCACCGGCGCAGATGTTGAAGTTGTCCTCGCCATATCGTCGTATGTCAACGCGCTCCGCCGTCATGGACACCGCGCCGCTGACTTAAGCCCGATCAATACCCCTTCAACCGAACTACCGGAGGAATTGCGACTTGAGACGTATGGTCTGAGTGAGTCGCAACTTGCGCAATTACCTGCCAGCATGGTGCAAGTCTGGAATCCGGAAAACCGGGCGACCACAGCGCTGGAGGCAATCCAGAATCTGCGCAGCGTCTACGCCGGCACAGTGGGATATGAGTTCCTGCATATCCAGGACCCTACGGAGCGCTACTGGCTGCGTGAGGCGGCAGAATCGCAGCGCTATTTGCAGCCGCTGGATGCCGAGCAAAAGCGCCAGGTGTTGCAGCGTCTGACGGAAGTTGAGGGGTTCGAGCGCTTCTTGCACCAGGCGTATCTGGGACAGAAGCGTTTTTCTATTGAAGGTACGGACATGGTGGTGCCGATGCTGGACCGGCTGCTGGATATGGCACGCGGTCAGGGCATCGCCAGTGTCGTGATCGGCATGGCACACCGCGGCAGACTGAATGTATTGGCGCACGTGCTGGAGAAGCCGTATGAGGCGATCATCGGCGAGTTCGAGCATCTTCCCGCGGGCCGTGGCGCGGCAGTCAGCGATTTGACACCCAGCGCCTACTCAGGCGATGTGAAGTATCACCTTGGCTGGCGGCGAACCGAGGGCGGGGAGCTCTCGATCACGCTTGCGCCGAACCCCAGCCATCTGGAGTGGGTGAACCCGGTGGTCGAGGGTATGACCCGCGCACGGCAGGACGACCGGACGCAGCCCGGCGCGCCGGTGCAGGACTTGAAGCGCGCAATGCCAGTGCTATTGCATGGCGACGCGGGCTTCCCAGGCCAGGGCATTGTGGCGGAGACGCTAAACCTGGCCCGCCTGCGAGGATATGAGACGGGCGGCACGGTCCACATCATCACCAACAACCAGATCGGGTATACGACGATGCCGAGCGATTCTCGCTCGACGCTCTACGCCAGCGACCTTGCCAAGGGGTATGAGATACCGATCGTGCATGTCAATGCCGACGACCCGGAGGCGTGCCTGGCGGTGATGACGATGGCGATGGACTATCGCGAGCGCTTCCACGGCGATTTCCTGATCGATTTGATCGGCTACCGTCGTTGGGGCCACAACGAGGGTGATGAGCCCTCGTTCACCCAGCCGCTGATGTATGACTTCATCGGCAAGCACAAGACGGCTCGCGGGCTGTGGGCGACACGGCTGGAATCGGAAGGCACGATCCCCGGCGGCACGGGCGATCAACTGCTGAACG
>CAYNTE010000141.1:0-4148 GCA_964399615.1 uncultured Thermomicrobiales bacterium | reverse complement strand
TGTCGTTCGCCAGCATTCTGGCCGATGGCACACCGATCCGGATGTCGGGCCAGGATAGCGAGCGTGGCACCTTTGGCCAGCGGCACCTGGTGCTGCACGATGCGGAGACGGGCGAGGAGCTTTCGCTACTGGGTGCGCTGACGCAGGCGAAGGCTTCGTTCGCGGTCTACAACAGCTCGCTGTCGGAAAGTGGCGTGCTGGGCTTCGAGTATGGCTATAGCGTGGCGGCGACCGAGGCTCTGGTGCTGTGGGAGGCGCAGTTTGGTGACTTCGCGAACTCTGCCCAGGTCATCATCGACCAGTTCATTGCCTCTTCGGCCAGCAAGTGGGGCCAGCGGTCTGGCCTGGTGTTGCTGCTGCCGCACGGCTATGAGGGCCAGGGGCCGGAGCATTCGAGCGCACGCTTGGAGCGATTCTTGCAGCTGGCGGCGCAGGACAATTTCCGGATTGTGAATTTGACAACCTCGGCGCAGTACTTCCATGTGCTGCGGCGGCAGGCGAAGCTGCTTTCGATTGATCCGCGGCCGCTGGTGGTGATGACGCCCAAGAGTCTGCTGCGTCACCCGCGAGCTGGGTCGAGCCTTGAGGATCTGGCTGGGGCAAGCTTCGAGCCAGTGATCGATGATGAGCGTATGCGTGATAATCGCCGGGGCGTGCGCCGGGTGGTGCTGAGCAGCGGCAAGGTCTACGTGGATCTGGTCACGAACGATCTGCTGGCTCAGGCGGAAGATGTGGCTCTGGTGCGGGTGGAAGAACTCTACCCATTCCCCGATCAAGAGCTGCGTGAGGTGCTCGACCGGTATCCACAGATCGAGGAGATCGTGTGGCTGCAGGAAGAGCCCGCGAACATGGGCGCCTGGCGGTATATCGAGCCATATCTGCGGGCACTGGTTGATGGCCGGGTGCCAGTGACATATGTTGGCCGGGAAGCAGCGGCGAGCCCTGCTGTTGGCTCGGCAGATGAACACCGCGAAGAGCAGGAGCGAATCGTGCGAGACGCGCTGCAGACTGGGCGGGTCGAGGCGGAGAGCCTGGCCGATGATTAGTGGCAATGTGGGCAATGTCTGGAGCAATCGATGCCGGTAGAGATACGAGTACCAGCACTAGGTGAATCGATTGTCGATGCGACGATCGTGCAATGGCTGAAGCAGCCAGGCGAATATGTCGATCGAAGTGAGCCGGTAGTCGAGCTGGAGACGGACAAAGTGAATGTTGAGGTGCCCGCCGATCAGGCTGGCACGTTGCAGGAGGTTCTCCACGCCGAAGGCGAGACGGTGGAGGTAGGAGATTTGCTGGGCACGATCATCGAAGGCGCTGCTCCTGCCGAGCCGGCCGAAGCACCAGCGGCAGAAGAGGCCGCAACGCCGCCAGCGCCTGCCGAGCAGGCAGCGAGCGCTCCCGAACCCGAGCCGGCTGCTGCTGGCGCGCACCGGGCCGGACCAGAGGTGCGACGCCTGGCGGCCGAGCGCGGAGTGGACCTGGCATCGGTGACGGGTAGCGGACCGGGTGGCAGGATTTTGCCGGACGATGTGAAGAGCGCTGAAGCTGCGCCACCACCCTCCCCAGCTCCATCCGCACCAGCCCCAGCCCCAGCGCCCGCGCCAGCTTCGGGGATGAGCCCCAACGGCCACGAAGGTCGTGAAGAACGGGTGCGTCTCTCACGCCGGCGGTTGACGATTGCCCGGCGTCTGGTCGAGGCGCAGCAGACGGCAGCAATGTTGACGACGTTCAACGAAGTCGACATGAGCGCGGTGATGGATATGCGCAAGCGCCGTCGTGAGTCATTCCAGGAGCAGCATGGGGTGAAGCTGGGCTTCATGTCCTTCTTCACCAAGGCGAGCGTCGGGGCGCTGAAGGCATTCCCCGAGGTGAACTCGGAGCTGGACGGCGACGAGCTGATTCTGAAGAGCTACTACGATATCGGCATCGCCGTCGGTGTTGAAGAGGGTCTGGTCGTGCCGGTTCTGCGTGATGCCGACCGCAAGAGCTTCGCCGAGATCGAGCGCGATGTGCGGGATCTTGGCACCAGAGCGCGCGACAACAAACTGACGCTCGAGGAGCTGATGGGCGGGACGTTCACCATCACCAACGGCGGTGTCTTTGGTTCGCTGCTCTCGACGCCGATTCTGAATGTGCCGCAGGTGGCGATCCTCGGGATGCATAAGATCGAGGAGCGACCGGTGGTAGTCGATGGCGAGATCGTGGTGCGACCGATGATGTACCTGGCGCTCTCCTACGACCATCGTGTGGTTGATGGCAGCGGCGCGGTGCAGTTCCTGGTCAAGATCAAGGAGCTGATCGAGGATCCAGAGCGGTTGCTGCTGGAGGGCTAATCTCGATACTACCCAACTGATAAAGATGATGAACGGCCGGAGGAGCACTGCTTTCCGGCCGTTTTCGTTTGGGGGAAACCCCGCAAACCCAAACCCCCTCTCCCCCTGGGGGTGAATGGGGGCCCGCCGGGGGGTTAGGCCGCATGAGAGAGGGGGGGGCCCCGGAGGGGGATGACGAGGAGCGTGAGCGAGCCGACTTTGAGGAGATCGCGTGATTCGCCGAGGGTCAGCATGCCAATGAGGGCGGTGCCGGTGACGCCGATACCGGTCCAGACGGCATAGCTGGTCCCGATGGGGATGTGGCGAAGTGTGAGCGAGAGACAGATGAAGCTCGCCGCACCGAAGACGATGAACATCAGGGTGGGCCACCGCTGGCTGAACCCATGACTTTCTTTCAATCCATATGCCATACCGACTTCAAATAGTCCCGCCATAACTAGCAATACCCAGGCCATGGGCAGTCTCCTCTCCATCTCTTCTCTGTTCGGCTTGTCTTGCGGGGTTCGAATGGGTCATCAATATCGCGTGGCGCCCATGACATGAGCTGCCTCCTCTCCAAATAGCTTCTGTTCAATTAGTGTTGCGAGGCGTCCTGATCCCGGGTCATAGCAACCAGCCGGGCACGCAAGTCTTCGCGGCGCTGCTCGGAAGGTGGGGCCAGGTCGAACATATCGGCCAACCAGAGCCCATCGGCCACAAGCCGGATGATGGTGGCGCGGGTTGGTTCGATGCCATCAGATATAGCGCGCTGTTGCCAGCGGTTGAAAGCCTCCTGCACCGGACCGAGCAGGTTGGGATTGGTTGCGGCGGCGGCGAGCATCCCGGCATTGAGATCGCGATCGGGTAGCTCGTAATCGATCGTCGCACCTACAAAAGCACGCAACCAGTGCCCGGAACTCTGGTCGGGGTCAGCGTTCAGCCGGCGCTCGACTTCGGCTTCGAAGCGTTCGAGCGGGGCAGTGACCATCGCCAGGACGAGGGCATCCTTGTCTTCGAAGTGATAGAGGAGGCCTCCTTTACTGATCCCGGCTTGCTCGGCGACCGTTTCCAGGGTGAGTTCGGAGACGCCTGCGTTGCTGACGATCTCTGCGGCGGCGGCGAGTATACGTTGCTTGGTGCGGATGCTGCGCTGCTGCACGATGATGTTCCGATCAATACCGGCCATAACTATACCGTCTGGACGGTATAGTGTCAAGGAGGTCATTGGAATGGGGACTTCGGGGACCGGTGCCCGGGAACCGGGGTTCGGGTGGGAACGGGGAGTCGGTGGTCGGGAGTCAGTGGTCGGGAGGGACGGGGGAAGGCTGACATCTTCGGCGGGGGAATACCACTCCAGATGGTCATCCCGAAGCTTGCCGAGGGATCTCTCCGGAGGTCGTCCGCACCTCGCATCATCCCCATCCGAAAGACCACGCCCCCGTCATCCCGACCGGAGGGCAGCGGAGCGGAGAGATCTCTCCCCTGGACTTGCCACCTATGGTCGGGTGAGGAATTCGGCGGAGGGCGAAACCGATGGTAAGGTTGTGCGCTCTACTTCTTGCGCGTTCCGAACGGCATGGACGGACAGCGAACGGGTGACTGGCGGAGCCGGTTCGCAATGCCGATTCGACAGTGGAGGGGACTATCAGGTCGGTGTGCTGGTCGACGACGGTGATGGCGGCCAGATCAGTGACTCGTTGATGGTGTCAGTTTTTGATGCTGCGGGCCTGTGGGCCGATGTGTGGGGCGGCCAGCTTCGTATGTCTCAGGGGAGCGATTGCGGGAGGGGCGAGAGCACTATCAGTCTGCCTCTACCGGAGTTTGGGGCGCTTTCGC
>CAYNTE010000140.1:0-7725 GCA_964399615.1 uncultured Thermomicrobiales bacterium | reverse complement strand
GGATCATCGAAGAGAACCCTGGTGTTAACTTTTCTCACCAGTGCGGTGATTGTGGATTGCCGATCCCAGTGAAGCCATTGAAGACGCCAGATGGTGACCCTATCAAGGATCGCTCGTACTTCACCAGTTGCCCGCACTGCGGCGGTACTGATCTCGGTAACTCGGCGTACTTCTTAAAGCAGGGCAAGCAGCTCCCACGTACGTTTGTCTAGCTGGGATGCATTGACGATTGGCCGGTGTCTTCGGGCATCGGCCTTTATCGTTCATGGGGTGTCTCGGCATTCATGGGGTTATCACTCGTGCATGGGGTGATCGATACTGCGAAAGACCCCGCAGGAATACTCCCACGGGGCCAGAGAATCGCTTCTAAGCGGCGGAAACTACGCTGCTTGAGCATCCACTATCTGGATCAACAGCTGCTCGATTCTGGCGAGTCTGAGCACGATCTCTGACATCCATTCACGCGGATACGGACCATATCCCCACGGTTCATCGCCCTCGAAGAGTCCATCGAAGAATTGTGTGTCCAACTCTTCATACTTGAACCCGGACTCGTGGATACGATCGCGCAGCTCTTCAGGGGACCGGACGGCAACTTGAGGCGGAACATCCCCAAGCAGTCGCAGGTAGTGAGCGTAGGCATCGTCGAGGTTACGGAAGCCGAGCGGTCGCGTGAGTTCATCAAGATTCATCGTTGTGTCCTATCTGTGAATCAATCAATCGAGAAGGTTTTCAGAGCAGCGCCAGCCGGTGGCGCGCGTGATCGGCGCATATCGTCCCCCAGTGCAGATGAGGGGGCCCGTAGGTCCGACCCCCAGTCTTGATTGCTTAATGGCGGGCGATATGGCCGAAGGTCCAGCCTTCACGTTCGGCGCGGCGCTCAACTTGGGCAATGTGCTTGCAGCATCCGGTGTAGTGGAAGCCTTTGCATTCGCATGTCCAGTCGCCGCGTACGTCACGGGCGACGTGATAGCCCTCAGCATCGCCGGACTGGCTCTTCGTGTAGTAGCAGCAGGCCGGTTCAACCACGTAGACGCGAACGCGTAGGTCACGTGCTCGACTGCGCGCTTCGATCTCGCGGGCAGTGATCGGCTTGAGTTGTCGGCGGGTGGTAGTCTTCGCGGTGGTCATGGGAGCTGATTCCTTCCTGACCCGTGGTCCCCGGCTGTTGGCGCAGCGCGGGGGCCGTTTCGTATTTCGTTACCCTAAGTATACTGTACTTGTGGTACACTTACAAGAGAATTGGGCTAATAGAAAGAGAGGTGAATCTATGGACGGCACGATTCGGCGCTCTCATTGGTACACAGTCAAAGAGACCGCCAAGCTGCTCGGGCAAGACCCGGAAACGATTCGGCGACGATGCAGGGACGGCGACCTTGACGCAGTCTTCACACATATGGGGACCGGCGGCGGGTGGCGGATTACTCATGAGACTATCGAGCGAGAGATCAAGTCTAAATATCCACACTTGAAGTTGGACCTTGACGAAGGGACACGGGACGATGGCTAAGCGGCGCGGGCACGGTGAAGGCTCTATCACGAAGCGCAAGGATGGCCGGTGGCACGCGCGCATTGATCTCGGTTGGCACGGTGGCAAGCGACAGAGAAAGCACATTTACGGCAAGACACAGGCCGAAGTCCGGCGGAAGCTGACACAGGCACTTCGAGACAAAGATCGTGGCCGTCGCATTGACACTGAGCGTATGACACTGGAGCAATTCGCCGAGCGTTGGATCGAGTCACAGAAGCCGCGACTCCAACCAAAGACGATCCGATCCTATGCCGACACGATGAAGCTTCATATCCTGCCAACTCTCGGACGGCTCCAACTTACCGAGATAACCCCTGATGACGTTGAGCGATTGATGGCACAGAAGGCAGATGAGGGACTATCCCCTCGATCCGTTGCCTACGTCCGAGCAGTGCTTCGTATCGCGCTGAATCGGGCCGTCAAATGGGAGTATCTGGATCGTAACGTTGCCGCGTTGACCGATCCGCCGAAGCAACCGAAGAAGGAGCGTGAAGTCTTCACAGCACAGGAAGCGCGCCGATTCCTCGACGCGGTGAAGGGTGATCGGCTTGAAGCACTCTACACGGCGGTGCTGGCGCTCGGTTTGCGACAGGGCGAAGCGCTCGGCTTGCGCTGGTCGGACGTTGACCTCGATGAAGGCACGTTGAACGTGACAGGCGCGCTCCAGAGAATCGACGGCAAGCTCCAGCGCAAGGAGACGAAGACTGAACGGCATCGCAAGCTCGCTATCCCCAGCGTTGCTATCGCATCCCTACGAGCACATAGAGTCCGACAGCTTGAAGAGAAGATCGCTTTCGGCGGTGAATTCACCAACGAAGGTGACTTCGTGTTCGTGTCCGAAGTTGGCACCCCGCTTGACGCAGGCAACGTGTACAAGCGATTCAAGCGGATATTGAAGCGGGCCGAGCTTCCAGACCAACGCTTCCACGATCTCAGACACGCTTGTGCTTCCCTGCTTGCGGCGCAAGGTGTACCGGCGCGGGTGCTGATGGAAGTACTCGGTCACAGTCAGATCAGCACAACCCTCGACATCTACCAACACCTTTATGACGAAGCCAAGCAGGAAGCTGCTGATCGTATGGACCAAGCGCTCCAGCGTGTCAATTGATTCTCTAGGGCGTCAACTTGGGCGTCAATGATCGATATTATGGCAACTTGGAATTATGTGAAGGTTCGTTTTACTGATGTTTACGGGCATTTACGAGGGCTGGGGAGCAGGGATTCGAACCCCAACTTTCTGATCCAGAGTCCGAGTGTATAGTGTTTGCTGGTGTCGGCTGGCGTCTAAAAATCCCTGATTCATGCGGGGATTACTGATGACAGTGTCCGTAGATGTAAGTGACCGTACATCGTCTTGGGCGTCAACTTGGGCGTCAACTTGGCTGTCATTGTCTATGTTGATACAGCCAGGTTGACAGTGATCCATCATTGGGTGTAGACTCCGGTTGATGCTCATCCGTCCGGACAGTTGCGGGCGAGATGCCCCCGACTGGTTCGGGGTCCGCGGGTGGGTATCGACCGTTCGCTCTCCACCTGAAACGCGCGACGCGCTCGGGTGGGGACACACGCCACGGTTGACGTGGACGAACCGGCCCCCCCTCACGGGGTGGTGGCGCGATGCCACTATGCGAGGGCGCGAGCGGATGATACCGGCGAGGTTCGTGAGCCTCTGGCCGTCGCGATTCAGCGACGATTGGAGGAAATCACGATGACTCGTCGCACAAATGTTCCCCCATCCGCCCCGATATTGCTCCGAGTGAATGAAGCTGCCGAGATGCTCGGCCTCTGTCGCGCCACGCTCTACGAGCTGATGGCGTCCGGCGCGCTCGACTCCGTCAAAATTGGTCGCGCTCGCCGCATACCGCGTGAGTCGCTCGACGCGTTCATCGCCGACCGGCTGGCGGTGCGCGATGAATGATCGCAGAGATGCCGAAGGCCCGCGTGGCGGCGGGCCGATGGCTGGATCTGATGATGCGGGTACGCCCTCAGTATACCCCACCATCTCGTATCGGACGCCACCCGAGCACATACCGACCCGATCGATCATCGCTGAGCTGATCCATCATATCGGCGATGCCGAGACGTGGCCCGGAGAGATCGGCGCATATGCCCGCCAGCGAGCGGCGGCGCTCCGGGCCGAGCTGGCACGGCGGGAGGTGCGCCCATGACGGCGACATCACCCCCATCGGCGCAAACGATCATTGATGCTCTCAGTTGTGGTCGCTCTGGTTGCCAATGCAATACGAGCGCGAAGCGGGGCCGTGGCGTCGTACATTGTCCTGCTCATGATGACCCTGGCCCGAGCTTGAGTGTCACAGAGAAGGATGGCCGCGTCCTGCTCTACTGTCACGCTGGATGCTCGCAGGATGCTGTTATTGAGGCTCTTCGTGAACGTGGACTCTGGCACGAACGGCGCGAATCAACGCCACCACGGCCAACCTCGACACCATCAGGGGCCGTCACGCGATGGCCGATCAGAAGCATTGACGGCGAGCTGATCGCAACTCATGCTCGACTCGACACCCCAACCGGCAAGCGCGTCTGGTGGGAGCCGCGCCTATCCGATCTCGGGATGGGGTCGGTTGACCTACCCCTATATGGAATCGAGCGCTTGAACGGCGCAAGGTCGGCAATTGTGGTCGAAGGAGAGAAGGCGGCTGATGCCCTGCTTGATCTCAACTTGCCCGCGGTCGGTACGGTAACGGGCGCGTCTACGATCCCTAGTGATGATGCTCTTCAAGCACTGATGGATCGTCGCCTCTATCTCTGGCCGGACAACGACGACATCGGGCGCCAGCACATGGAGCGAATAGCTGCTCGGCTGGCTGATCTCGGACATCGTGACGTTCACGTCATGGAGTGGCCCGACGCGCCAGAGAAGGGCGATGCTGCTGATTATGTTGCCCTTGGCAATGGAGTCAGTGAGGTACGTGAACTCGGCAACCGGGCGCGGCGGTGGGAGCCGTCTACAGAATCTCAACCCGTTGACGACAGTCCTGGCCTATTGATCAAGAGCTTCGCTGATGTCGAGTCTCAGGAGGTCGATTGGCTCTGGGAGCCGTGGCTTGCCCGTCGAAAACTCCACCTACTGGGCGGTCATGCCGGTGACGGCAAGAGTCTACTCACCTGCGCACTGGCTGCCGCGTTCTCCAGTTGTGGCAAGCTGCCAGACGGGAGCACCGCTCCCAGTCTCCGCACGATGTTCCTGCTCGCTGAAGATGATCTCGCCGATACCGTCAAGCCACGTCTTGAGCTACATGGCGCGACCTTCGATGATGACCGCATTCTCGTGGTTGATGCCGTTCGCGAACCTGACAAGCCGCGGGCAGTGTTTAGCCTGAAGCGTCATGTCGAGATGTTATCGGCGGCAATCGTTCAGCACAAGATTGATCTCTTGATCATCGATCCATTGTCTGCGTTCACACCCGGACTGGATCGCAACTCTGAAGAGGCGCGCGATCTGCTCATGCCGTTGGTTGATATGGCCGAGCAGACCAACGTCGCAATAGTCGGCATCGTTCATGTTGGCAAACCAAATGGAACGAATCGGACACCGCTCCAGATGTTGATGGGCGCAACGGCCTATGGCGCGGTGGCGCGGCTAGTCTGGATGCTGGCTCCAGTCTCACGTGAAGAAGACGACCCCAACCGCGTCCTCGGCATCGTGAAGAGCAATCTCGGCCCGAAGCCGCGTTCGTTGCGCTGGTCATTGCCCGTCGAGGACATGCCGATCCAGTGGCTGGGCGACTCCGAGCAGAGCATTATCGAGATGGTCTATGAGGGAGGCCGTCGAGATGATGCCGGCATGAGTCCAGAGCGTCGAGAGATCATCGCATTCCTGAATGGCAGCGGTGAAGGGCACTCGCCACAACAGATTGCGGATGCACTGGAGAAGAATGTTTCGACCGTCCGCAACATGTTGCGCAGCATGGAAGAGGCTGGCGCAATCATCCGGCTGAAGACCGGAATCTATACGACCCCTAGCCATAGATGCATAGATTCCGTAGATTCCATAGACGCAGAATCTACAGAATCTATGGAATCTACGAATCTATGGCTTAGAGAGTCGCTGGATGTAGAAGAGCCAGAGGTTATCGCGATGGTCAGATCGTGGCCTGACGAGCTGCTCGACGAACTACACGGCGCATTTAATGTGCGTCACTGGCTGGACCAATATGGGCGCGATGATCCAGACGCTAAGGCATTGGCGATCGATGAAATAACGAAGATTCTGAATCGATCGATTAGCCAGTTAGGAGCTTGAGATGACATCGAATTCGACACACCGTCCACCTATCGAGGTGACGTGCTCGAAGTGCGGGCATGTCTATCACGTGACCTACGAAGCAGTTATCTCTGGCATCTGGCGACGTTGCCCACGCTGCAAGCGTCAACGGTCACAGCCATACGAAGGGATTGATTGATGAGCGAACAAAGAGACCTCGACCGATGGGAAGTGCCACCATTGCACGGCATGTCATGGGAAGAAATGGCCAGCGCATATCGGCGCTATCGAGAGCACTTGCAGGCACAAGGCCTGTCGTGGCTTGAAGCCGAGCAGATTGCATTCGAGTACCGTAGCGAACTCTCGGAGCAGCATCGTGACTGGCCGAGAATCGGACCGCGTTACGAAGCATCCCAACCGAGCGCCGATGTTGCCGAGAATGCCACTGAGGATCGCGAGGTTGCCCGTAGCGCTCCTGAATCTGCTGATTCGACAGATCCTATAGGTGAGTCGAATACTAGCAATAACAGTGACCCTGCTTGGCTCAAGAACCTGGTGAATGACCTACGCAAAGATCGGCAAGGTGCCGACCATAAATCGAGCCCAGATGAGGGCAATGAAACTGAAGGAGTTTCGACATGACGAATACGACAACGACAAAGACTGACTTCGATCCCGGCTACGATTCGCAGGTAGTGCGACAGGTTAAGGATCGGCACGACTACACCCCAGAAGAAATCTCCCAGCTTGAAGTTGCGTTCGCTCGGGAGTGCTGGGAGAACGCGCCTACGATTCAACGCACGCGCCAGGTGTATGGCGACAAAGTGGCTCTGAGCGTGGATCTTGCGAAGCTCAAGCACAAGTTTCGACGCTACGTGCAGGATCGCTCCGCGGGAATGGTCGAACTTCGAGAGCAGGCCGCAGCTCGCACGGCGGCGCGCGAAGCTGAACAAGCCGCAGCTCGCGAGGCGAAGGCAAGGGCTGCTGAGGCGGAACGCCAGGCAGCTATGGAAGCGGCCAAGGTACGTGCCAGGCAAGACTGGTTAGCCGCAGGTGGCACGCTCGAAGAGTTTGACGCCTACGGCTGGGAGCAGATGCGCCAGCGGGAGATGATCGACCGCGCAACCGAGCTGGCTCGTCAACGCAAGGCGGCCGTGACACGCCAATATCGGCAGCAGTTCTAAGTGAATCGAGCACACTATGCCGACGAATGACAACAAATTCCAGCACTTGAAGGGAGAGCCAGGACTCGCTCTTGCCTTGGCAAGTGGCAAGTCATACTCCAAGGCAGCCAGTGATGCCGGCGTGTCGTTGGCAACCGTTACCCGGCGTATGGCTGATCCCGACTATCGTCGCCACGTGCAACAGGCACGGGCTGAGATGATCGAGCAAGCATCCGGCGCGTTGGCCGATGCCACAACGAGCGCAGTGTCGACACTGGTTGGCTTGCTTGAGGCCGAGTCTGAGCAATCGCGACTATCGGCGGCGCGGGCGATTCTTGATCTTGCTGGCCGCTATCGTGAGCTGGTTGAAATCAATGAGCGTCTTGAACGTGTCGAGCAATTCCTGGAGAGCAATCAAGAGATTCGGAGAATCGCATGAGCAAGGCTGATCGGCGGCTCGCACGAACCGAAGCGCAACTCGAGCAGCGATTCGGCAATCGGCTTGACTTGAAAGCGCGCGAACGTGAGGCGGAGCTTGAGCGCGAAGCAAGGGCATGGGAGATCCTGCTCCCAACGATGGGCGAGTACAGCCAGCGCGTCTATGACGAATTCATGGCACTAACCGATCCAGGGCGCGATAGAAGTAAGACTCCGGACTGCTCGGCTGTCACATTCGCCGCAATGCGACTCACGAAGGCGGTGAGTTGGACAGCCCATCGTGGGCCGATTGCCCTACCGCCTGAGATATGCCGGATCATCGAAGAGAACCCTGGTGTTAACTTTTCTCACCAGTGCGGTGATTGTGG
>CAYNTE010000139.1:0-7936 GCA_964399615.1 uncultured Thermomicrobiales bacterium | reverse complement strand
AGTCGCGCCAGATTGCTCTTCCTGCGCCGGGGGAACATAGTTGATTGGTCCGGAAAGCGTGGGAGTCGGACGTGGAGTATCGAAGAGTGCTTCGACCTCTTCGCCATCGATCGTCTCGCGCTCCATGAGCAGCATCGCAATGGCCTCGAGCTTGTCCTGCTTCTCGGTGATGAGTTCAGTTGCACGCTCGTAGGCACGGCTGATCAGGCGCCGGAATTCTTTGTCGATTTCGAAGGCGACTTCATCGCTGTAGTTGCGCTGGTCGTTGATTTCTCGGCCCAAGAACACCAATTCGTCCTTCTTGCCAAGGGCCAACGGACCAAGTACTTCACTCATCCCGTATTCCGTGACCATCCGCCGTGCGAGGTCACTGGCACGCTCGATGTCGTTAGATGCGCCGGTTGAGATCTCACTAAAGATGATCTCCTCTGCGACCCGGCCACCCATCATCATCGCGAGCATGTCTTCAAACTGTGCCTTGGTCCAGAACGACCGATCTTCGTCTGGCGCCACGCGCGTGTAGCCGCCGGCCATTCCTCGGGCGATGATGGAGATCTTGTGGAGTGGATCAACATGGGCCAGCTCTCGTGCCATGAGCGCATGCCCGGCCTCGTGGTACGCCGTCATGAGCTTCTCGCGATCGCTGATCACGCGGCTCTTGCGCTGCGGACCGGCGATCACGCGATCGATGGCTTCGGCAAGTTCGTCCCGGCCGATCGTCTTCTTATTTCGACGCGCTGCCAGAATCGCGGCCTCGTTGACCAGGTTTTCTAGATCAGCTCCCGAGAACCCCGGCGTCTGCTTCGCCAGCCGGTCCAGGCTGATGTCTTCTTCGAGCGGCTTGCCTCGCGTATGGACGCCGAGGATGTCGATGCGCCCGCGAATATCTGGGCGATCGAGGATGACCTGCCGGTCGAATCTTCCAGGTCGCAAGAGTGCCGGGTCGAGCACGTCTGGTCGGTTGGTTGCGGCAACGACGATGACGTTGGTCGTGCTATCGAAACCGTCCATCTCAACCAGGATCTGATTCAAGGTCTGTTCGCGCTCATCATGGCTGCCGCCGAGGCCAGCACCACGCTGACGACCCACGGCGTCGATCTCATCAATGAAGATGATGCATGGGGCATTGCGCTTGGCTTGTTCAAAGAGATCGCGAACGCGCGACGCGCCGACACCGACGAACATCTCCACGAACTCGGAGCCGGAGATGCTGAAGAACGGCACGCCTGCTTCGCCCGCAACGGCGCGAGCAAGCAGTGTCTTACCGGTACCTGGAGGTCCGACGAGCAAGACGCCACTTGGGATTCGTGCGCCGAGTGCCGCAAATTTCTCGGGGTACTTCAGGAACTCGACGACTTCTTCGAGTTCCTCTTTCGCCTCTACGACACCGGCGACGTCCTCGAATGTAACCGTCGGTTTGTTGCCGGTGAACATTCGTGCGCGGCTTTTGCCGAACGATATGGCCTGGTTATTGTTACCTTGCGCCTGACGCATCATGAAGATGATGATTCCTGCGATAAGGAGGATCGGTAGCAAGATCGTCAGGATGCCTAACCAGTCACCCCAGGAACTAGATTCCTTGCGAATGATCGAAACGGTGCTTGGATCGACACCGTAGGCCTCAAGCGTTGCTTCAAGGCTGGAGCTCTCGTCGATACGGGTCGTCACGGTATCGTCCTGATCAAGGAAGAAGACGGTGACGGTGTTCGACCCTTCGGTTTTCTCAAGCTTGTCTACACGGCCCTGTTTGATGGCAGCTGCCACCTCATTGATCGGGACATTTGGATCGCTATCTCCGCGGTTGATGAACGTCACCCAGAGTGCAATCACCGCGATGATCAGTATGATCCAAACGAACCCGTTCCGGAGCCATCGGTTGTCGGTCATTGGAGATCCTTTGACGTCGTCGAACGCGGCACAACACGAGGCACACCATCCGCATTAGGATGGTTAAGGATGGTTGATTATATCAAGAGGGTTAGACACCAGATGTCAGGTGGCTCCCAGCTTGCTGACATTCAGCGTCGCTAGATAGGGCAAGTTTCGGTAGCGGCCGGCAAAATCAAGCCCGTAGCCAACGACAAATTCATCCGGAATTTCGAATCCCACCCAGTCAACCGGGATCGCTTGCGCCTCGGGTCGCTGTTTGCGAAAGAGCGTGACGACCCGGACTTCACTTGGCTCGCGCTGATTCAGGAGCTCACGCAAGTACCGCATCGTCAACCCTGAGTCGATGATATCTTCGACGATGAGTATGTCCCGGCCATCGATCGGTGTGTCGAGGTCTTTGCGAATCTGAACCACACCGCTCGACTCGGTTGACGCCCCGTAACTCGACACCGCCATAAACTCGAAGTCAACCGGCCCATCGAGCTGGCGAACAAGATCGGCCATGAAGATGACAGCGCCATTGAGGACGCCGACAAGCAACGGTGACTTGCCCTGATAGGCAACGGCGATTTCGTCGGCGAGCTCACGCACCCGACGCTGGATCGTTGACGAATCCAGGACGACTCTCCCGATTGCCGGATCAGACATCTTCTCCCCTGTTCCCTCGCGAAATGACGATCTCGCGACGCGTGACCTTCGCCGTGATCCCACCTGGTAGCTGAATTATTGCACCAGTTCGGCCTGCAGCGGCCAACCGGACGGCTTCGATGCGGTCGAATGAGAGCTCGCGATCAAACTCTCCGGTGACGTCCTCGATAGCATGCCGAACAATCCGCGATCCGATTGCCGGTGGCTGGCCAGCCAAACCCTCGCGATCAATGGCCGCTACGTTGTCTTCTACGTGGACGAGTTCGGAGTATGCCGCCAGGGCAATTGAATCAGCGAAGTGACCATCTCGCCCGGCTAGCTCAGCCGCGCGCAAGAGGGGCGCTCGGAAACCAGGAAAATGCTTATCCAGCATCGGCACGAGTTCGTGCCGGACACGATTCCGGAGGTAGCGCGTGTCGATGTTGGAGGGGTCGATCAGCGGCTCAACCCCTGCGGTTACAAGCACCTGTTTCAACTCTGATCGCGAAATGTCAAGCAACGGACGGTAGACACGCAGCATCCCGCCTGCCGTAGTGACCTGCGAGTCGTGGATCATCCCAGCCGTACTGCCTCCCATACCTGTCAGCAGACGCATCAGGATGGACTCGACCTGATCGTCAAGAGTGTGCGCAGTGGCTACCCCAGCAAGCTGGTTTGCCATCACAACGCGA
This sequence comes from uncultured Thermomicrobiales bacterium, assembly GCA_964399615.1. Taxonomy (GTDB): domain Bacteria; phylum Chloroflexota; class Chloroflexia; order Thermomicrobiales; family CFX8; genus CAYNTE01. The sequence continues at coordinate 4,727 of CAYNTE010000139.1, read as the reverse complement.
TGAATTGCCAGATAGCGCTGCTCCCGCCACCATGCCTCGATCGATGAACCAGCCGGTGCAGATTCGCTTTCGATTGACAATGACTGAAACGGAGCGCTGAGAGCTGTGCAGAGGTCCGCAATATGCTCGGCGTCATCCGCGGAATTAGTTCTAGACCGGTGATCTACGTGCGTCACGACGAACTCCGGCAGATGGCCTCGGTCGCGTGCCGCTGTGGCAAGCAATAGCAAGGCCGTGGAGTCCACACCACCAGAACACGCTAGCGCAACTGGTTCGTCCCATGCGCGGGTGACGGCCCGATAGGCGGCCGTGTGGTGAATCTTGGTGAGATCGGGCCGCGATGAGTTTGGCATCTGATCTCCACCTCAATCACGAACAGAAAAGCCCGGCTCACTTGAGCCAGGCTCCCTCTAGCAGTATTGGTGCCGACGGTTGGATTCGAACCAACGACCTAAGGCTTATGAGTCCTTTGCTCTGCCACTGAGCTACGTCGGCCTACCGTCAAATCCTACCAATCACGAGTCGAATCAATCAAATTGCTCAGGTTCAGTGAGGTTGAGGGTCGAGTACAATCTCTTCCCAGACGTAGGTACTGCCCGCCTCCCCTTTCACCACGCGAGGAGCGTATGGAGACTGATCTCTCGACCAGGAAGCTGTCCGAGGTGCTCGACTCATTGAACGACGCGCAACTCGAGGCAGTGACAACTACTGATGGGCCCGTGCTCGTTGTCGCTGGGCCAGGAAGCGGTAAGACGCGTGTACTCACCGCTCGAATCGCCTATCTGATTGCCGAAGGGGTTGCTGACCCGTGGTCGATTCTCGCACTCACCTTCACGAACAAGGCGGCTCGCGAAATGAAAGAGCGTGTCGAGGCACTCGTAGGCGACCGTGCCCGCTGGATCACGATGGGCACATTCCACGCGTTCTGCGCCAGAATTCTGCGACAGTATGGCGGTGAAATCGGGCTGGACGATCGGTTTGTGATCTACGACACCTCCGACCAGAGTTCAGTCGTCAAGACAGCCATGAAGCAGCTCGACATTAACACCAAGCAATTTGCACCCCGGTCGGTTCAGGCTGCGATATCCAGCGCCAAGAGCAAGAACATTGATCCAGGCACGATGATCGATGCTTCCGGATCCTACTGGGAGGAAGTCGTCGGCCGCGTCTACGCGGTATATCAGAAGGAATTACGTCGTCGAAATGCGCTCGATTTCGACGATCTGCTGCTTTTCGGGCTACAGCTGCTTCGCCAATCTGACTATGCGTTGCAGAAGCTGCGAGAGCGCTATCGGTATGTGCTGGTTGACGAGTATCAGGACACCAACCACCTCCAGTACTTGATCGTGCGTGAATTGACGAGCGAGCACCGCAACCTGTGCGTCGTAGGTGACCCGGATCAGTCAATTTATGGCTGGCGAGCGGCGGATATCCGAAATATTCTGGAGTTCACTGACGACTTTCCCGAAGCAGCCGAGATTCACCTGGAGGAGAATTACCGCTCGACTCCCGAGATTCTCGGTGCAGCCGACGCCGTGATTCGCGAAAACGCACAGCGGATCAAGCGAGAGCTACGAGCCGCACGGCAGAGCGGACAGAAGATCATCGTCAGAGAGTTCCTCGACGACGAATTTGAAGCTCGCTTTATCGTCGAAGAGATCTCACGCCTCAAGCGCTCCGAGGGCTACACCGGCAGCGATTTCGCCGTTCTTTACCGAACCAATGCGCAGAGCCGTCCAATTGAAGAGGCATTCATACGCAACGGCATGGCGTACCAGCTCATTGGCGGAACTCGCTTCTATGAACGTCGTGAAATCAAAGATGTCATTGCGTTGATGCGGGTAGTCGTGAATGCCAGCGATTTCGCAGCCTTTGAACGTGTCATCGAAGCATTCCCCATCGGTCAGGGAATCGGCGGCAAGACGCTGGCTGGTCTCTCGGATTGGGCACGGATGAGTGATGTGACGTTCGGCGAAGCGCTCGACGCAGTAGGCAGCGACTACGGGCCAGACATCAGCGGACGAGGACGTAAACTCCTCACTGAGGTGCGCGCCAAGCTGGCTCGATTGCGCGAACTGGAGTCCTCGCTGCCTCTGACCCGTTTCTTTGATGAAGCGCTGGAAGACACCGGCTACACGGGACTGTATGCCGGCGGTGATCCTGAGATGATGGAACGCTGGAGCAACGTCCTTCAATTGCGGGCCACCATGGAGTCGTTCGACGTTGTCGAGGCTGATTCCCGCTTGTTGCTCTTTCTCGAAGAGGCAGCACTGGTCTCAGATGCCGACACCGTCGAAGATGACCCAGAACGCGTGACGCTCATCACGCTGCACGCGGTCAAGGGACTCGAGTTTCGTACCGTCTTCGTGACTGGTGTCGAGGATGGACTCATCCCGCACCAGCGCTCGATCTCCGAAGATCCCACCCAGCTAGAAGAAGAGCGGCGGCTTTTTTATGTAGGCATGACGCGCGCGCAGGATCGTCTCTATATCACGCACGCGCGGCGGCGGAGCCGGTTTGGCTTCAGCGAATACGCGATGCCGTCCTCATTCCTGACTGCTATCCCCGAAGAACTCATCGGCGATCTGCCGACGCGAGAGCGCGGCAGCCAGCGACGGCGCATCATCGAGCAAGCACAGCCAGCACCAGTCGCAATGAATTTTTCGACGGGACAGCGAGTCTTCCACAACACGTTTGGTGATGGTGTTGTTCAAGAAGTATTGGATAAACAAGGCGACCAAGAGCTCATCGTTGATTTCAAGCGTCACGGGACGAAACGTCTGATGGCGAGCTTGGCCAACTTGCAAACTGACTAGATGCGCGCGGGTCGCAGGTACCGCACTACTCGGAGGAGAAGATCTGATGCCGCAATGGGTGTTTGAGTTCGGTGAAGCAGATGGCTCTCAAACGTCACTCCTGGGTGGCAAAGGTGCGAACCTCGCCGAGATGACCAATATCGGGTTGCCAGTTCCGCCCGGCTTCATCATCACGACTGAAGCATGTCTCGCCTATTTGAACGACAACAGCAAACTTCCCGAGGGTCTGTGGGATCAGACGCTAGACAAGCTCGCAGGTCTCGAACGGGCAACTGGTCGAACATTCGGCGATGTTAACGCTCCACTGTTGGTATCGGTGCGCTCAGGTGCGGCAATCTCGATGCCGGGCATGATGGATACGATCTTGAATTTGGGCCTCAACAACGAGACGGTCGAGGGATTGGCCGAGGCTGCGGACCCACGATTTGCCTACGACTGTTACCGGCGTCTGATTCAGATGTTCAGCAATGTGGTGATGGGTGTTCGTGGCGAGGCGTTCGAAGACGCAATTGACGAGCACAAACGACGCGCTGGTGTTACCGAGGATTTCGCCTTGCCAGCCGATGTGATGCGGCGAGTCGTCACTGACTTCGAGGAGATCTACCGCTCGGCCACGGGATCAGATTTTCCGCAAGACCCGCGCGAGCAACTGAAGCTAGCCGTTTTGGCGGTGTTCAACTCCTGGAACAACCGCCGCGCTGTGAACTATCGAGCACAAAACAACATTCCGCATGACCTTGGGACAGCTGTCAACGTCCAGTCGATGGTGTTTGGAAACATGGGCGACGACTGTGCAACTGGTGTGGCGTTCACGCGCAACCCATCGACAGGCGAGAAGGGCATCTTTGGTGAGTATCTGCCCAATGCACAGGGCGAGGATGTTGTGGCTGGAGTACGCACGCCAAAGCCAATCTCGGAGATGGGCGATGATCCGGCTCTGGGTGATGCCTATCAGCAGCTCCTCACGACCGCGAACCAGTTAGAGCGCCATTACCATGACATGCAGGACCTTGAGTTCACGGTCCAGCAAGGCAAGCTCTACATGCTTCAGACTCGACGGGGCAAAAGAGCCGGCGCTTCGGCCGTCCGAATCGCGCTGGATCTTGTCGAGGAAGGGCTGATTGATCGAGAGACCGCTGTGATGCAGGTCGAACCCGACCACCTCGATCAACTGTTGCACCCCATGATCGATCCCAATGCCGATACAGAAGTGCTCACCACCGGTCTCCCTGCCAGTCCCGGAGCCGCAAGCGGCAAGATCGTGTTCGACGCGGATGAGGCGAAGACTTTAGGTGACGCAGGTACGCCAGTCATCCTGGTACGGCAAGAGACCTCTCCGGAAGACTTCCACGGGATGGTCGCAGCCAAAGGTGTATTGACCGCGCGCGGTGGGATGACTTCGCACGCGGCAGTAGTTGCGCGTGGAATGGGAAAGCCATGCGTAGCAGGAGCGAGCGATCTCGAAGTTGATTACCGAGCCGGCGAAGTGCGAGTAAACGGACGCTCGATCGCTCATGGCGAGTTCATCACCATTGACGGAGCCACCGGACGAGTGATGGCGGGCGAAGTGCCCACAATCGAACCGGAAGTCGGCGGGGACGTATCGACGATTTTGAGCTGGGCCGACGAGATCCGTTCGCTCGGCGTGCGAGCCAATGCCGACACCGGACCCGACGCAGCCACAGCTCGAGAATTTGGAGCGGAGGGAATCGGGCTCTGCCGGACGGAGCACATGTTTTTTGGCGACGATCGGTTGCTGGCCATGCGGCGCGTCATCCTGGCTCAGAGCAATGACGAACGGGCAGAAGGTCTCACCGCGCTCCTTGATCACCAGCGCCAAGACTTCATTGAGATCTTTACAGCGATGGACGGCTGGCCAGTAACGATCCGTACACTCGATCCACCGTTGCA
>CAYNTE010000138.1:0-7971 GCA_964399615.1 uncultured Thermomicrobiales bacterium | reverse complement strand
TGGCCGACGACCTTCCGGAGAGATCCTTCGACAGGCTCAGGATGACAGGGGGGCGTGGCACTCAATCGCCGGCGCCGTTATCGTTCACCGACTCCCGACTCCCGACTCCCGACTCCCGACTCCCACCCGAGCCCCGGTTCCCGGGCACCGGTCCCCGATCCTCCCGATGTCCCCGACTCCCGTCCTCGACGCCAGTCAAACAGTGCCCAGCCGAGTGAGCCCAGGTTCAGCATGAGCAACAGGATGATGGCGGCGTCGAGCCAGGGGCCGATCCAGAGGTAGATGGGCCGGCGGGAGACGGTGAATTGTAGGAGTTGCGGTGGGTCGGCTTGGATGTCCGCTGTCAGCTTGAGGGTGAAGTCGTGGTTGGTGTCTGAGAGATTGTGTGCCGCGGTGATCTGCCGTGGCTCTCCAGGCTCAAGCTCGACCTCGTGTGGTTGACCATTGCCGCGTGTGATCGTCAGTGTGCCGCCGGCGCCTGGTTCGACGGTCAGCTGCAATTTCTCGCCGGTGATCGCCAGTTTCAACCCGTCGCTGCTTGCCAGGTTCGCGTTCATCGCCTCCGTCGCCGCGTATGCCCCGGTGCCGATGCGCTGGATCTGTGGCGCGGCGGCCTGGAGCGCGAGATAGGCGGGGCGCGGCGTGAAGTCGTGATCGACCAGGGCAAAGCCACGCGTTGGGTTGCCGATCTGATTGGGATCGTCGGGTGGCTGAGCGAAGCGGAATGCCCAGACGGACATCACGCCCATCCACGGCCACTCCCGCTGGGCGCGCAGGTAGCCACTCACCAGATACTCGGCCTGCTTCTCGGGGCTGACTGGGTTGCCCCATGGGGACGGGTTGCCTTGCCAGTCGTCGGGTAGCGAGACCCAGCCGTATTCGACGGCCCAGATGGGGGTGGCGGCGTCGTTGTTGCGCACCATGATCTCGCGCATCTGGATGACGCGGGAGAAGTTGTTGCGCTCGAAGCTGACGCGCCGGTCATAGGGTGAATAGCCATAGCCATAGACCATCGCGGCGGCAATATCGAAATAGGCTGCGCCGCCGTAGTCATAGACGCGCTGCAAGAAGAGCAGCTCGCTGAGGTTATCCGGACCACGCTGCTCGGTCGGCGCCAGCCCTGCCAGCAAGACCACAGCGCCGGGGTCGATGGTTTTGATGGTGGTGTAGGCAGCCTGCAGCAGGTCAACATAACCTCGAGGGTCGATCGGCTGACTGCCCCATTCACCTTCGAGGTTTGGCTCGTTCCAGATCTGATAGTAGTGGATCTTGCCCTTGTAGCGCGTCGCGACGGCGGAGACGTAGTCGATCCAGTCCTGAATCGAGTTTGGCGGGCCGTCGGGGAATTGCTCCAGGTTGGGCTGACCGGCGCGCGCCCAGCGGGGTGGCTTCTCCAGACGGGCGATGATCTCGATGTCATGTTGTTCAGCGAGGGCGACCATTTGGTCGAATTTGGCCCAGCTGGAGTTGCCGTAGCGGTCGAGAAAGACGCCCTTCTCGTCCGGCTCAAGGTCGAACCAGCCGATGCTCTGGCGGATGTAGCCGAAGCCTGCCGCGTCGATCATCTCGAACGAGCGCTGCACGACGGCCGGATCTGGTTCCAAATCAAGGAAGGTGTTGACGGCCATGGGGTTGCCGAGCGTGAAGGGGATCGGCTCAAGCTCATCGGGCCGGGCGACGCCGCGGGTGAAGTAACCCTCCACGACCTGGGCAACGATCAGACCACCGATCAGCCCTGCAACCACCAGCAGGTGCAGCGCGATTCGCAGTCGCGTTCGATTTCCCAGCTTCCTCAACCGCTCCAGCGTTATGCCTCCCGATACCCGCTCGGGGGATCTTGCCGCCGACTTCGTGCTCGCAACGAGCTTACTCGGGCGTGTCGCTCTCGATTAACGAATACTCTTCATCGAAACGCCAGTCGTTGATACCGGCCAGCTCCAGCTCGACGCGCGGTTGGAGCGGATCGATCTGCTTGAAGAGGGTGATCGAGACGATATAGCGGTCATCGAGGTCGAGCGCATCGCAGACCGCATCGAGCGTGATCTTCAGCCCGCCGTCGAGATCGCGCCGGTAGGGAGTTTCGAAGTAGTAGACCAGGTCACAGGCGAGGGGTTGACGCTGCAGATTGCCGAGCCAGGTTTCGTCGATCTTGCCGTTTGTCCGCGCCTGGCGCAGCACGGCCGCAACGCTGCGCCGAAACGCCTTGGCAGGTCCGCTCAACACCCGGCGCTTGCCCACCGTCACATACTGATTGTTGACGCTCGGCGGTAGCGGCAGCGTGAGTCTGAGCGTAGTCACAGCCAGGCCCGTGTAAGATGATGCCGCGATGCGTGAGGCTGGGATGCGCGGGATGTATGGAAGGGGCTGGTGTGCCACGGTTGAAGATCGCGGTATTGCTCTCTGGTAGTGGCCGGACGCTCGAGAATTTGTTGCAGTGCCGGGACGCTGGCGATCTGCCTGCAGATATCCCCGTCGTTATCTCCAGCCGCTCCCAGAACCGGGGCGTCGAGATTGCACGCGCCGCCGGTATCGAGACGCATGTGTTGACACGCAAGCAGGCTCCGGCGCGAGCAGAGCGCACGCAGCGTACCCTTGAGATTCTGGCACGGCACGATATTGATCTGATCGTGATGGCTGGCTATCTGCTGCAACTTGACATCTTGCCGGAGTGGGAGGGGCGCATCATCAATATTCATCCCTCGCTGCTGCCCCTCTTCGGTGGTCGTGGGATGTATGGTAACAACGTTCACGCCGCAGTGCTGGAATCTGGAATGAAGGTGACAGGCTGCACCGTGCATTTTGTCATCCAGGAGTACGACGCCGGGCCGATCATCCTGCAGCGCTGCATTCCGGTCGAGGATGATGACACCGTCGAATCGCTCGCGGCACGGGTGTTCGCGCTGGAATGTCGCCTCTATCCAGAGGCTATTCGGTTGATTGCCGCTGGTCGTGTTGTGCTCGATGGCCAGCGCACGCGCATCTTGCCAGTACCGGCACAAGAGCGATAGCGCGCGGCGTCAAAGCAGGGTTCGCCTCTACAATAGGCATCAACGGTCAGTCCAAGGAGAGGTTCGAAGGTAAGAGACTGGTGGAACAGCACACAGAGCCATTTGTGCGCCCTCCATTTGCGCGCGATGTCATTCGGGTCGGTGTCGTCGGTACAGGCTTTGGGGCGATGGTGCATGTTCCCGCGTTGTCCGCCATGGAGGGTGTCGAGGTTACGGCTATTTGCAGTAATCGTAAGCAGCACGCGCACGAGGTCGCGGCCCGCTATCGCATTCCCAATATCTACGACGATTACCAGGAGCTCTTCGCTGACCGGCAGATCGACGCCGTGACGCTGGCCGTGCCGCCGTTCCTCCATCATCCTATGGCGCTTGCCGCGATGGAGGCCGGGCTGCATCTGCTGGTCGAGAAGCCGCTCGCTCGCACAGCCGCTGAGGCGCGGGACCTGGTTCGCATCGCAAAGGACACCGGCGTCTGTAATATGGTTGCCTACCACCGCCGGTTCGAGCCAGCCAGGCTGCGGATGAAGCAGCTCATCGACGAAGGCTTCATCGGCAATCTGCACTCCGTCAGTGTGATCGTCTATCGCTCGACGCTGTCGCCGTCCGAGAAGCGCTATTACAGCTGGCTGATGGAGGCTGACAAGGGTGGCGGCGTCCTGACCGCCATCGGTTCACACTACGTCGATCAATTGCGCTGGTGGTTCGGCGAGATTCACGGTGTGGCGGGCGCAACCTCGACTGCCGTGCCATTGCGACCGGTGCGCGGCAGCGAAGTTGTCCGGGAAGTCGATGCCGATGACAATGTGGCCTTTGTCGTGCGCTTCGCCAGCGGCGCACTCGGCACGGTCAGCATCTCCTACACCGCCGCGACGGACGTTGGTGAAGAAATCGTGGCCTCCGGTGACCAAGGCATCCTGGCGATTCAGGAGCCCGACCAGTTGGTTGGCACGCAGTCTGGCTCGCAAATTCGTGCCCTGCTGAAGCACGATACCCCGCTGCCGGTCGGCGACCAGCGACACATCCAGCCCTTTACCGCGCTGGCGAACGGCTGGATCGAGGCGATCCGGACAGGTTCAGAAGCCTCACCGTCGTTTGAGGATGGTGCCAAGGTCCAGGAAGTGCTGGACGCGGTGCCGCGTTCCCAACAATTGAAGCGATGGATTGACCTTAGTGGCGAGAAGTGGCCCGTTTAGCGAGAGGATCAGACGTGTCATACCGTGAAGCGATCGATACTCCAGCGCTGGTCGTGCATCAGGAGATCATGGAGACCAATCTGAAGCAGATGGCCGACTATGCCGAGTCGCGCCAGATCGGGCTACGTCCTCATTTCAAGACCCACAAATCAGTCGATATCGCTCGCCAGCAGCGGGAGCTCGGCGCAATCGGGATCACCTGCGCCAAGCTGGGCGAGGCCGAAGTGCTGGCTGCCTCAGGCGTCTTCGATAGCATCTTCATTGCTAACCAGATCGTGGGTCCACTAAAGCTCGCCCGGCTCGTCAAGCTCATGGATCAGGTCGATATGCGGGTCGCAGTCGATTCTGTCGCTGTCTGCGAGGGCTTGCAAGAGGCGATGTCCGACGCTGGCAAGACGCTCGATGTTGTGATTGAGCTCAACACGGGTCAGGGTCGCGCAGGCATCCTCAGCGATGAAGCCATCACCCTTGCCGAGACAATTCGCGACCGCTTCCCAAACCTGAGAGTCGTCGGCCTGATGACTCACGAGGGTCATGCAGGCGCGGCCACCGACCAGGCCGAGATGGAACAGATCGCGCACGCTGCAGGCGAGATGATCACTGCGACGGCCGAAGAGCTGCGCGATCGAAACTTCGATGTGCAGGTTGTCAGCGTCGGTTCAACGCCAGCTGCGTTCACCACTACCGAGATCGAGGGCATCACCGAGATGCGTCCCGGCACCTATGTCTTCCAGGACAACGCCATCTTCCGCTTCCCGGGCTATGGGCCGGAGAACTGTGCGCTGCGCATCCTTGCCACCGTCACCAGCCGCCCCGCGCCAGACCGCGCGATTATCGACGCAGGCTCGAAGGTGCTGACCAGCGACGCCGCCAAAGGCCGCAGTGGTCACGGCTATATCGTCGAGTACCCCGACGCCGAGATCTTCAGCCTCAGTGAAGAGCACGGCTGGGTTCATCTGCCAGAGGGCAGTCAGGGCATGCAGATTGGTGAGAAGGTCGAAGTCATCCCGAATCACGTCTGCCCGACCGTGAACCTGACCGACGAGCTCTACGTTGTTCGTGATGATGAGCTGGTCGAGCGCTGGCCAGTCTCAGCTCGCGGCAAGGTGCGCTAGCGGTGGGGAGCAGGTGACAGCGATGACACAGGCATACGATGCGATCGTCATCGGACTCGGCGGCATCGGCAGCGCCACGCTCCGGCATCTTGCCAGCCGGGGGCTGCGTGTCCTGGGTCTCGATCAGTTTCAGCCAGATCACACGTTTGGATCATCGCACGGCGACCATCGCATCATCCGCGAGGCCTACTTCGAGGCTCCTGAGTACGTCCCGCTCATTCAACACGCCTATGCCCTGTGGCGCGAGCTGGAGGAGGAGAGCAACCGGACTGATCTGCTGAATATCACCGGCGGCCTCGTCTTTGGCCCGGCCGATAGCAATATGGTCGCCGGCGCACTGCTCTCGGCCACGACGCACCAGTTGCCGGTCGAGCGCTTGACACCGGAGGAGACCGCCGCACGATTCCCCGGTTTCCGTCTGGCAGAGGATATGATCGCCGTCTTCGAGCCGCATGCCGGATTTGTGCGGCCGGAGGAGACGACGCGCGCTCACCTTGATCTCGCCGCGCTCAACGGCGCTGAAGTACGTTTCGATGATCAGGCCGTGTCCTGGGAGCCGGACGGTGAAGGCGTGCGGGTAGTGACCAAGAGCGGGATTGAGCATGCAGGCCGTCTGATCTTGACTGCAGGCCCGTGGACGGCCGATTTGCTGCAGGGCTGGCAGCTGCCACTCACCGTGCGCCGCATCGTCAATGTGCACTTTAATTCCACCTACCACCAGCTCTTCGAGGCGCCAGCCTGCCCGGTCTACATCTTCGCTTCACCGCAGGGGCACTACTATGGCTTCCCCTGGCTGCCGGAGGTCGGCCTCAAGATCGGCCGGCATGATGACGGTGAGGTCACGACGCCGCAGACTATCCGGCGCGAGATCGACGACGATGAGATTCAACAGCTTGTCGATGTCCTGAACCTCTATCTGCCCGGAGCCAGCGGACCGGTCATCAAGTCGCTCACGTGCATGTACACCATGACCCCCGACGAGGACTTCATCGTCGATCACCATCCCGAGCACCCGCAGGTCGTCATCGGCTGTGGGTTCTCTGGCCACGGATTCAAGTTCGCACCAGCGCTGGGTGAGCTCCTGGCCGATCTTGCAATGGATCGCGACCCAGCCTTCAACATCGGGTTTCTGTCGGCCCAGAGATTCGTCGAATAGCCTCATTAACCCCGCCGCCTGCAACCCGCTTGGTGCGGCTTAACGTCCTGGGCGCAAGCGGTTGAGGCGCTGAGCGCGTTCGCTTGGCGAGACACTAGTCAAGTCCTGCAGAGGTGTAACGCTTTACAACTGCCCATCTAGCCGCTATCATGTCCAAAGATCTGTTTTCACAATAAACATAGCGGGCGGAGCAGGGAACTCATGCGACTGTTGGCGACGTCGGTCCTGATCGTGCTGCTCTTGTCTATGTTCGTGAGCTTTGCCCCCCAACCGGCGCTGGCGCTCGATGTTGAAGTGACGGACTGCACCAGGGAAGGAATCGCCAGCGCCATTATCACAGCGGGCAACGGTGGCACGGTGGCGTTCGATTGCGACCCTGAGAGTGCAATCGTCTTTGGGGCGGGCGCGTTCATTACGATCACCTTCGATGTGACGATCGATGGCAGCGTCGGGACAGAGCGCATGCTCCTGAGTGGCGCGGGAGTCTCCCGCTTCTTTGTCGTTCAGAACGGCGCAACGCTCACCGCGCGAAACCTGATCTTCCAGAACGGACATGACGAATCGGTTGGTGGCGGTGCGATCCGGGTGGAGAGCGGTGCCACGCTTGATGTCAGTAGCTGTGGCTTTCTGTTCAACTCATCCGGGGTTGGCGGCGGTGCGATCGACAGCGAGGGCACGGTTCGCGTTCACCAATGCAGCTTCCTTGGGAATACCGCCGATAGCGGTGGCGCGATCTTCAGCGTTGGGCCGCTAAATGTTAGCGAGAGTAGTTTTCAACAGAATAAGGCCGTTGAGGGGTCGGCAGAGGGCGGTGCGATCCGGAGCGAAGGCGTGACGGCGGACATCAGCCTCAGCTATTTCGCTGAAAACCAGGCAACCTTCGGCGGCGCGCTCTATACCAACGCAACCGCGGGAACCATCACCACAATCACGCAGAGCGCCTTCTTCGAGAATCACGCCAGTGATCACGGCGGTGCGATCACGGTGGGTGACGGGATCATGACCATCACTGCCTCCACCTTCGGCGACAACACCGCAGATGACCAGAACGATGGAGGATCGGCCGTCTACGTCGATCTCTTTGCCCAGGCGAACATCATCGCCTACTCGACCTTCGTACAACCAGAGGGCACGACGCCCGCGATTGGGCTGGAGGGCGGGCTCACGCTGGAGGGCGTCATCCTTGGTGGTGACGGGTCGCACTGCATCTTCGTCGGTCGTGGGACTGGTGGCTTTGCAGTCCTGGAAGACAGTTACACACTCTCCAACGAAGCGAGCTGCGAGCTGGAAAGCGCTGATTCAACAGAGAACGTTACTAACCTCGGGCTAGGGCCCCTCACATCGACAGTCGTGGACGACGTACTACGAGTCCACTACCCACTTGTTGAAGGGAGCCCAGCCATCAACACTGGCCCCGCGACCTGCGAGACGCCGGATCAACTCGACGTAGTGCGGCCGTTCGGACCCGCTTGCGACATCGGTGCTGTGGAATTTGTCGA
>CAYNTE010000137.1:4064-7999 GCA_964399615.1 uncultured Thermomicrobiales bacterium | reverse complement strand
TGCTGGGGCGGCATGCATAGCTGGAAGAACATGGTTGATCTGCTCGAAGCCGTCACCCTGATAGCGGCACTTGTCGCAGAAATCGGCCTTGAAGAGGAAATCGAAGAGTCGCCGGTCCATCTTGGTCAGTGGCTTGTCGACCGCCAGGCGCTTGTACTCGGCCAGCACCAGCGGCTCCAGCTCGTCGGTGAGGCTGGCGGGGTAGCCCAGCTCGTGCTCATCGCCGCTGAAGCGATCACGGAAGGTGATGTACAGCTTGCCATCTTCCTCGCGCTCGCTGACGATCGACATCACACCGAGCTCAACGCCGAACGAAGCAGCCAGATATTGCACCAGCCGTGCCTTCTCGATCCGGCTATCGGTAAGCCGTTCGATCAGCGGCATGACGCGCTGTACCATCTCGCGAGTTGAGCGGTAGGTCATCTGCCCTCCTGGCGCGATTGCTGTTGCACTCCCTCTAAGGATATCGAGACTCAGGCCCAGTGTAGGCTACGATGTCTCAAAATCCGGACATCTCGACAAAGGAGCGCCACATGGGACGGCGAAAGATCTCTGAATGGCAGATGGACAAGAGCCAGGTCTCCAGCACCGGCGGCATGGTCGTGGCCAAGCAGGAGGAAGCGGCGATTGCTGGCATCGAGGCGCTGGAGACAGGTGGCAACGCCATCGACGCCGCCGTCGCCGCTGCCTGGGTGATGAATGTCATGGAGCCCTACAACTGCACGATCGGTGGCGCGGGATATCTCGTCTACCGGCCAGTTGATGGCCCGGCAGAGGTCGTCGACTTCAGTGTTCGCGCTCCCGCCGCCGTGGACAAGCTCAGCAACAATGCATCCCCCTCCAGCAGTTCCGACAAAGCTGCGCTGCCCTATGCGCCTGAGTTCCAGGGCGTTCCCGGCGCGGCAGTGCCTGGGACCGTTGCTGGACTCTCTACCGCAATCGAGCGATTTGGCCGGCTACCGCTGGCGCAGTCCCTGCAGGCGGCGATCGGGCTGGCGCGCGATGGCATGCCGGTGAGCTGGCTCTTCACCCTGCGGCTGATTCAGGATCTAGCTGGTATCCGTTCCAACCCGAAGACCGCTGAGATTTTCCTGGTCGACGGCGACCCGGGCATGGCGAGCCTTCAGGAGTATCTGCCGCAGACCGATCTTGCTGCCACGCTAGAGGCCATCGCTGCTGATGGACCGGATGCGTTCTACAAAGGCTCCATAGCCGCCCGCATCGTTGCTGACCTTCAGCGTCGCGGTGGCATCATCACCGAGGACGACTTCGCTGCTTACCAGCCCTCGGTCGTGCCAGCGCTCGCCGTGCCGTTCCACGATTTCACGATGCTCACCGCTCCGCCGCCTTCGCCTGGCCTGATGACGCTGCAAGCCCCGGCGATGCTCGCGGGAGATGACCTGGCCGGTATGGGACACAATAGCGCCGAAGCGTTGCACCTGCTAGCCGAGGCGTTTCATCTGGCCTTTGCTGACCGAGATGCCTACCTCGGCGATCCGGAGGCGGGTGATATCCCGACCGAGGCGCTGCTTGACCCCGCCTACCTCAACGCGCGGAGAGATGCGATCGACCCGCGACGTGCGATGGGTAAGGCGCAACCCGGCTTGCTCTCTCAACCTGCTACGGGCACGGCAACGAGCGCAGGTGGCACGACCCACATCTGTGCAGTCGACGCCGAGGGCAACGCCGTATCGCTGACACAAACGTTGATCGGTGGATTCGGAGGCATCGGCGTGGCTGGCGACACCGGTGTGATCATGAACACCGCCCTCCAGTGGTTCGACCCCAGTCCCGGCGCGCCGAACAGTGTTGCCCCTGGCAAACGACCACTCACTAACATGACCCCGATCATCGTTGAGCGCGATGGCCTGCCCGTGCTGCTGGCTGGCGCTCCCGGCTCGCGTCGCATCACCAACGCCGTCAGTCAGGTGATGCTCAACGCGCTCGTCTACGGCATGCCCGCCCAGCAAGCGATCTCTGCTCCACGTATCGACTGCTCGCAAGGTCACATCGTGGCCGACGATCGCATCGACCCGGCGGTGATCGACGATCTCCGCAAGCGCGGCCACGAGGTCGAAGTCGTGCATGAATTCGTCAACGCTGGCGGCCCCGAGCGCTTCTATCGCGGCCACTTCTCCCGTCCCGCCGCCATCGTCATCGATAGCGACGGCGTGCGACACGGCGGCGATTACCCCTTCGCCGAGGGCACGGTCATCGGCATAGACCGCTGAGAACACCCTGGGAGAGGAGCGAACGAGATGGAGCAATTGGTCGAGGAGCTGAATGCGCTCTGCGACGAGCAACCGTTCGATACCGGCTGGTATCTCAAGAATTTGCGGACTGGCGAGGAGGCGGGCAGGCGGGCAGGCGTCATCGTTCCCTCGGGAAGCACCCGCAAGATTGCGATCCTGATGGCAGCCCTTCGGGCCGTCCATGCCGGTCAGATCTCGCTCGATCAGAAGCTCCAGATTCAGGAGAGATTTCAGGCGACGCGCAGCGGCTGCTTTCAGTTCTTTACACCGGGAACCGAGGTGCCGCTGCGCGATATGTTGATCATGATGATCATCGTCAGCGACAACGTCAGCACCGGCACGATATCGGAGCTCCTGACGCTGGGTGTCATCAACGAGTTCAGCCAGTCCATCGGCATGTCTGGCACAGCCCACCGCACCGGCATGCCACTCAACGACATCTCGTGGGACCACCCAGTTGAGCAGGTCAACACCACGACGCCGTAGGATACCGGCCGTTTGCTCGACCTCATCTTGCGCGGTAGTCGTGATCCGCAGACCGCGGACAGCTTGGGCTGCACGCCGGATCTTTGCCAGTTTGCGCTCGATATCCTCAGCTGGCAGAGGCTACGCGACCGGATTGCATTTCTGTTGCCGCGCCAGGCCAGAGTCGGCAGCAAGTCCGGCCTCGGCATCCGTAACATCAACGATGCCGGCATCGTCTACGATCTCTCCGGCGAGCCGTGCTACATACTCGCTGTCTACACCGACTTTCCTCGACCAGAGCAACCCGATGGGCTGCCGTGGCAAGCCGCCGGAACGATCCTGATTCAACGTCTGAGCCGCATGTGCTGGGATGCGCTGGCCATATGATCTGCGATCCACCGGGACCGCCGCAGCGCATAAAGATTGACGCCGTCGGGCTGGCACTCTAGACTTCCATTTGGACAAGATGGACGACAATATGGGGCCGTAGGCCGATGGGTGACCTGGGGATGCAGGCCGTCACGCTGGCTGTCCACGGCTAAATCCGGGGATTGGCAGGAGCATGGCACGCACCACTCAGCACCACGAGGATCCTGTTCGCCTGCGACTCACACTCTTGGGTGACTTCGGCGTCTGGCTCGGCGAGGAATCCGTGCCACTCTCCGCATTCTCCCGGCGCAAGGCGCTGAGTCTGCTCAAGCTGCTGGCGCTACAGCCTGACCACCAGATAGCTCGCAGCCGTGCACTGGAGTTGCTGTGGCCCCAGCTCGAACCGCGCGCCGCCAACGCCCAGCTCTACAAAGTCATCTCCTATATCCGGGGTGCGTTTACGTCGGTCGATTCTGAAGTCGAGCCGGATCAGCATATCGCGCTCACGGGCGAATCCATCCGGCTCACGGCTCCCGGTGGTGTGGATACCGACGTCGAGCACTTCGAGCACCTGGTCGGCATCGGGCTACGCACGCGCGACGTGTCGAGCATCGAGCACGCGCTGGAGTGCTACACCGGCGAATTGCTGCCCGATGATCGCGAAGAGGACTGGACCACTGCCCGCCGGGATGACCTTCGGGGTCGCTACGTTGATCTCCTGATAGAAAACGGTCGCCTGCAGCACATCAACGGAAAACTTGACGAAGCCGAGCAGTCCATACGCCTGGCGCTGGAGCACGATCCGCTGCGTGAGGCAGCTCACCGCGAGCTGATGTTGATTGGTGTCCA
>CAYNTE010000137.1:0-3964 GCA_964399615.1 uncultured Thermomicrobiales bacterium | reverse complement strand
CTCGCCGTAGCCATCGAGCAAGGTGTTGTCCGGGCTGCTGCCGGCGAGCGTCCCGCCGTTCAATCCTTTTCTGACCTTCCTGCCCTGGTGGGGCGGCGTGAGGAGCTTGGCACCATCCAGCGCCTCCTTCAGCGGGTGGCAGCGGGTAAAGGCACGGTACTAGCCATCACCGGCGATGCCGGATTTGGCAAGACACGCTTGGCCAAAGAAGTGCTGCGTCTTGCGTGGCGCAGGCAGTGGCAAGCACTCTACGGCGCGGCGCACAGTTCCGAGGGACAGGCTTCTTACCAGCCAGTCATCGACGCGCTGCGATCAGCCGTGTGGGTGAATCCCGCTCATGCCGATTTGATCCCGGCTGAGCTATCCAGCGCAATCCCCGAGGTCTCACCGGCCGCCGCTGGACACAAGATTCCCGATCGGGTCGCCGCCCAGGCCAACCTCTTCGCGGGCGTTGCCCGCTACCTTCAGTCACTGGCCGGGTCAACCCCGCTCGTCGTGGTCCTCGACGATCTCCATGACGCTGACGAAGGCACGCTGCGTTTCTTTCACTACCTGGCGCGCCAGACCCAGCGGATGCCGCTCCTGCTCGTCGGCGCGTGGCGTTCTGATGCAGGTGATGGGAGCGGGCTGCTGGCCGAGATCGTGCCGAGTTTGCAGCGCGAGCAATTGCTTGAGACGCTACATCTTGGCTCGCTCACAGCGTCTGAGCACCAGATGCTTCTCGATCACATGCTCACCGATGGTCATATCGTCCCCGACGTAGCCGCATATCTCTACAGGCTCACGGATGGCGTGCCACTCTTTGCCCGTGAGATCTTCACGCAGCTCGTTCGTGATGGCCGGGTCAAACAAGTGGGCCGCCGGTGGCAGTTTGCCGAACAATTCGACCAGCGCGCCGCTGAACTCCCAACCACGATACAAGCCTTGATGAACCAGCGCATGGCTTCGCTCTCCCAACCGGCCAGGCAGCTACTGCAACTCGCGTCAGTGATCGGGGATGAGATCCCGGTCGACTTGCTTGGCGCGCTCCTTGATCCCTCCGAGCTGGACGCGCTCGATGAGTTGCTCGCCTCACGCATACTCATCGAGTCCGGCGAACAGCTGCATTTCACACACCGCCTCATGCGCAATGCCGTCTATGACACCGTCTCTGGCGTTCGGCGTCGCATGCTGCTCCTGCAGATTGGCAGAGCGCTGGAGTTGCTCTACGAGAACGATCCCGTCCATCTCCCGGTTGGGGCGCTCGCGCATTACTACGAAGCGGCGGGAGAGCCAGAGCAGGCGATTGATTACCTGATCCAGGCGGGAGACCGCGCCGAGGCTGTCTATGACCATGACGGCGCGATCCGCTGTTACACCGAGGTATGTTCGTTGCTTGACCACCTGCCTGGCCAAGAGCTCCAGCTTGCGCGTGCCTGGGAGCGGGTCGGTGATGCCCAGCGCATGACCGGCAATGTACCTGAGAGTCATGCTGCGTATCTCCGAGCGCTGGAGGTTGCGCCACGCTCGGCTCATAGCAACGAGCGCTTTGTACGTTTCAACCTGCACCGCAAGAGCGTGCTGGCTAGCGTGCTGGCGGTCGATATCCCAGCCGCCACCGAACACCTTGAGCAGGCCAGGATTCTGATCGACACAGATCCGGTCAATCGCGCTCGCCTGCTCATCGCCGAGGCGCTCCTGAACTGGCACGCCTTCAATTTGCAGGGTGCAGTCACCTCGGCAACCGAAGCGCTTGAGATCGCTGAACAGCATGACGCGCCGGTCGAAGTGGCACAGGCGCGAGAGATGCTCGCACTGGCCCATATCTCGCTGGGTGACTGGGAGACTGGCCTGGCATTCGAGCTGAGCAACCGCGCCAACGACTGGTCGCCAGAGATCGTCGTGGCTATCGACGCGCACCTCTGTCTCTTCCAGTTCCTGATCTCTAGTCCCGACTGGCACGACAGTGCCAAGCAGTTCATCAGCACCGCGGCGAATAAGGCCTCGGACCAGGGTGATCTGCGTTGCCTGGCAATTTGTCACTTTGCGCTCGGCCACGTCGCCGTCTTGCAAGGGCAGCCAGGTGTCGCGGGTGATCGCCTCATGACTGCGCTCGAGTTGCATCAGCGCATCGGGTCGACGTCAGGGGCCGCCTATTCTCTGGCCGGGCTTGTTCAGCTGCTTACCGCCAGCCAGCGCTTCGATGCCGCCTGGCCGCTGGTTCGTCAGGGACTCATCGTCTCCGAACAGGCTTCGATCCGCGACCATTGTCTCTCACAGATGTACGCCGTTGGCATCGAAAACCGGCTGGAAGCTGGTGATCTGGACCGTGCAGCCGAGCTGGTCGAAGCCGCAAAGCGACAGGACGAGATCTCTGGCCCATGTTCCGTCTGCCGTCCAGACCTCTACACCAAGCTCGCCGCCTACCACCTTGCCCTCGGTCAACCGGACGAGGCACGGGTCTACATCGAGCAAGCGCTGCCCGTTGTCGAGATGACCGGCAATCTGCACGGGCGTGCCAGATTGTTGCGTGAGCGCGGCAAGCTGCATGCCATGCTCAGCAATCCCCAGCAGGCCGGCGGTGACTTGCTGGAGTCCGCCAGCATCTTCCGCAAGCTGGAGGATGCGTACGATCTGGCCCGTACGATGCAGCTCTGGGTCAGCCTCGACGTCCAGCCCATCGCCGACCCTGCACTGCGCCAGTTCGACGCTCGCGAGGTACTCGACCGCTTCACGTCGACGCGAGTAGCGCTCTAGTCTGCTCGCTTGGGAAGAGTTTGGGAAGATGCTCCTCATATCATCGCAGCAATGGAAATTGCACCACCGTTGCAGCACACCGCCGGTTAGGCGGGCAGCGGAACGATGAAGGAGGAGAAACCATGCCGAAGTATCTGATCAAGCGGAACGTGCCGGGAGCAGGCGATCTCGGGTCAGCCGAGCTGCAAGCCATCTCCCAGAAATCCAACGCGGTCTTGGACGACCTCACAAGCCAGGGTGAGACCGTTCAGTGGCTCCAGTCCTATGTCACCGATGACGCGCTCCACTGCGTCTATTACGCCTCGGGACCAGAGGTCATCCGCGAGCACGCACGCTGTGGTGGCTTCCCGTGCGATGAGATCATGCAGATCGGCACGATGATTGACCCGTCAACCGCTGAAGTGGCCAGCTGACGTCCACCCTCGCCCGCTCCTTCCCAACGTTCATCCGGAGGAGCGGGTTTCTTCTTATTCTCTCAATCTGCTTACTTCAGCGCCGCCACCACGCGCTGGCAGAAGCCATCGACGGCATTGCGCTGGACCCATCGCAGCACCGCAGTAAGTCCCAGGGCAGGATCGATCCAGATGATATTCGTGCCCATGCCGATTGCAAAATAACTCGTTGGTGGGGCGCTCGGGAAGAGCTCCTGATTTTGGTTGACCCACCACATGAAGCCGTAGCTCTCATTGAGCGGGCAAGGCTCGGTCATCAGCGTGATCCACTCCTCGGAGACGATTTGCTTGTCGCCCCAGCGGCCGCCAGCCGTGAAGAGCTGGCCAAGACGTGCGTGGTCGAGCGAGCTTGCCCAGACGCCGCCGCCCCAATGTCCGCCGCCGGACACCGACTGCACCTTGTAGCCATCGATCTGTGTCCAGGATGTCGAGTAGCCGTACCACTCCCAGGTGTTTGTCGCGCCGATGGGGTTCATCACCTCACGCCGCAGAACGCTCGGCAGCGGCTCACGGAAGAGCTTCAGCAGCGTATAGGCCATCAAATTGACCCGCACATCGTTGTATTCCCAGAAGGTGCCGGGAGTTTCGATCTCGCGGTCGCGGCCCTTGCGGCGGTCGGCTGTGTCGGGCTTCTGCCAGAGTTCACCCTCCCACTCGCTGGTTTGCTGCAGCAGCATCCGCCAGGTGATCATGCGGTTGTGGTCGCTCTCGAAGGCGGGATCATCCACCGTGTCGCAGATTGGCTGATCGAGATCAGCTGGCATCAGCCCGCGGTC
>CAYNTE010000136.1:0-8059 GCA_964399615.1 uncultured Thermomicrobiales bacterium | reverse complement strand
GACGGGTGGAGCGTTCAGCACGTTCTGGAGCGCGGCGTAGGTTGGGCCGGTCGTGCCGCCGCTATCGCCCGCCACATTGACGTGCGCCGGTTCGTACGAAGCGCGTTGATCGTCACCGGTTTGCAGCTTGCCGGTGATCAGCTCGACCACTAAGAGGCCGTTTGTCACGTACCAGGGAGAGCTCTGGTCAAACGCAGGGTCGGTGATCTCCATGCGAGACTTGTCATAATACTGCACGACACGCTTGCCATTAGGCGATTCGACGTAGGGTTCCAGCAGCGCTTGACTATTCGCCTCCGGCCCCCACATCCAGGTGCGGTTCACTTGTCCGGCCGCGATGGGCTGGTCGGTACGCTGCCAGGTTTCTTTGAAGTGCTGGTTGCCGAATGCTTCTGCGCTCGTCTCCCCGCCGAAGAGACCTACCGTCACTACAGCCAGTAAGGCGAACGTCATCATCCGCCGTATGCGTCTCATGCGCTGCCTCCATCGCACATATTCTGCGTCTCTTTTGCTTAGAGTTGGAGATTAGCTGAACAGCCCGGAATTCGTCAAGGCGCCAGGCACCTCACACGCACGCAGCAAGATATTCAACGAACTAGCTGGGAAGAGTCCCGATCTGCAGCGAACCAACCTGGTCCGCGGTTGGCTCCGCTCAGCAGAACCAGCTCTCCGTCAAGCGCGGAGGTGCTGGTCTGCTCCCTTCACGGCCCACTGGTGGTGGGGGAGTCTTGCCTGCTGCTTGATAGGTGAGCATCCGGATCGCGTTGTAGGTCTCGTAGGCGTCCCACTGCTCACGCTCGGCCGTCTCGGCTGTGGTCGCAACGCGCTGCTGAAGATCGTCCATGCGGGGGTCGTCGTGCGTCCAGCGGTAGGTGAACCCAGCCTCGTCGAGCTCGCCGACCCACTCGCCGGCGTCTGGCTCGTCGAGCAAGCTGGAACCCGGCGGCACCAGCAGGCGGATCGAGAGGTGGACTGGATCGACACACTCGATGATCTCCTGCTCGGCGACGAAGTCGACCAGCTCCAGGTAATCTTCCATCGTGGTCCACGGTGTGAAAGGCAACAGCGATGGTCGCATCGCGACGCCCGCATCGCGAGCTATCTGCAGTGCCTCGATCACGTCCGCCTTGGTGTGGCCCTTGTCGATCTTTTGCAGCACCCGGTCGCTCAGGATCTCGACGGCCGAGATAATGAAGATCAGGCCGTTGGCGGCGAGCTCCGGGATAATCTCGCGATGCTCCAGGATATGTTCGATACGAGTAGTGATGTCGAAGGTGATCTCGGGCCGCTCTTCGTGGATCGCTCGCATGATGCGCAGCAGATGTGTCGGCCCGTTCAATGCGTCGGGGTCACCAAAGCTGAAGTGGCGCGCGCCGTCACTGATCTGTCGCCGGATGTCGTCGATGACGATCTTCCGCGGGATCGCGAAGAAGCGACCCTGATAAATTGGGACCACCGGGCAGTGCTTGCACATGTGGTGACAGCCACGCGTCGCCTCGGTGTAGCCAGCCGGAACCTGCTCGTCATTCCAGATCAGCCAGGCATACTGACCGACCTGCGGCAGCGTCTCGCGGGCCGGCTCGGGGAACGCAATACGTTCCAGCGATGGCGCGGCGTGGTGCTGGCGGTCGCTGACGCCGTCGATCGATCCGTCGTCGTCAGACTCTCGCGCCTCCAGCAGACGCAGCAGCGGCGCTTCGAACTCGCCACCGATGACCGTGTCGGCAAATTCACGCAGCAGATAGTCGGCGTTGAGCCAGGCATAGAGCCCGTAGAAGCAGATCTCCGCCTCGGGGTTCAGCTGGCGGACTCGCGTGGCAATCTGGGTGCCGAGTCGCAGCGCCGTATGCATTGGGACCGAAATCGCAACGAAGCGTGCCCGCTCGATGACGGCATCCGGCAGCGGGTCGATCGCCGTATCGACTGCCACCGCGCCATAGCCATGCTCGCGGAGCACCGCCAGCGGGAACGCCAGATTCAGCGGTTGGCGGCCCAGCTCATAGCAGGAGATCAGCAGAACGCTGCCCGGCTCGCGGAATGTTTGCTTGTCGACGCGTGCTGGGGCGCTCGCCACACTGGCTCCCTTCATATAGAAGAAGCCTAGTAGTGTGGGAGCGCCACGTCAAACTAGTCGCCGACAGGAACCTTCGAAAGCACCTTGGCAACGGCCTCGTTGAACGCAGGCAGATCAGGTGGTGTCCGGGAAGTGATCAGGTTCTTATCTTCGACCACCTCCTTGTCGACATAATTGCCGCCTGCATTCTTGATGTCGTCGCGGATGCGGTTGACACTCGTCAACGTCCGCCCCGGCAAGACACCAGCCGAGATCAACAGTTGCGGGCCGTGACAGATCGATGCCACCGGTTTGCCCGTCTCCATGAACGCACGGGTGAAATCCAGGGCGGGGTCGTGAATACGCAGGTACTCCGGCGAACCACCGCCAGGGATAATCAGCGCATCGAAATCCTCGGGGGAGACATCCTCGAAGACCGTCTCAGCCGTCAGCGAGCCGCCCTTCTTGCCCTCGATCTCGCCGCGCTCCATGCCGATGACGGTCACCTCAGCGCCGCGCTGTTCCAGATACTCCTTCGGGTCAATTGCCTCAACATCTTCAAAATTCTTGGCCAGGACCATAGCGACCTTCTTGCCAGAGAGCTCTGCCATGTCGCTCCTCCTTCATAATGATGCGTATCTCTATTGTCCCTCATTCTGAGAATGACACAACACCGCTGAGCGTTTCGGTCCGCACCCGTTCCAGGAAACGATCCACCTCCGCATGGGAGTGCAACCGAACGATAGGAATGCGATCTGCATGGGCAGCAAGCACGCTGAGATAGCGGGGACGGCTGCGCTCGGGGTAATCCCAGACGAATTTCAGGAATTCGAAATCGATACGCTCCGGGCAATCGACGCCCATATCGGGCCGCGTCTTGCCACGATAGTGCCAGCCACGCCGGAACGCGTTCCAGACGCAGCGCAGCCGCGGAAAATCGAGAAAGAGGATCAGGGTAGCCCGCGGGAGGCGGAGATCGAGCGTCCGCGAATAGCCGCCATCGATAATCCAGCAATCCTTGGCGATTTCCGCCCCCAGGCGCTGGTCGAAGTCTGCAGGATCCGATTCCACCCAGCCTGGCTTCCAGTGCAACCTGTCAAGATGCACCACCGGCAGGTCCAGCACCTCGCCGAGCTGACGGCTCAGCGTCGACTTTCCAGATCCAGGCGATCCCAATACGAGGATTCTGTGAGGCTCCACCACACCGGCTCCCAATCTTCCCCAACAATCGCGGCGAAGCAGCATATCACACGGCTCACCGGTGGTACGATGCGAATGGCGAACCAGTACAGTCTTCCCGAGTAGAGGTGTCCTCGTGGTTTCGAGCAACCCAGCGCGCCGGCCATGGTCGGCCGACCAAGCCGTAATCTACGATCTCTTCGGTGAGCACTTCAACGCGCTTTGGGATTTCCTGGGCCGCCTGCTGCGGCGTCAGACCGAGATCGAAGAGGTACTGGTCACCACCTTCCAGCGCGCCAAAGACGAGATCCCCGCACTCTCGCAATCGACCACGCCTCGCGCTTGGCTCTTCAAGACGGCACGCGAGCTGGCATTGCAACAGATCGAAGAGGATGATCGCGGCTTGCCGGTCGTCTTTCTCCGCCGTGAGGGCCGGGCGGTTGATCTTGACGTGATCGACCGTGGCCGCCTTCAATCCGGCCAGCTCATCGCCCCGGCCCAGCGCTTTGCCGGGGTGATCTGGGAAGCGGTGGCCGATCTCAACCCCGACCAATACTCCCTGCTCGATCTGGCGCTGCGTCAGGATCTCGATCCCGACGAGATCGCCGCTGTGCTGGGGATGCCAGTCGACGAGGCGACAGCCATGGTCGAGCGCCTGAGGTCTGGCGTCGAGCAATCGATTACCCTCTTCCTGATCGAGCGCGTCGGCCGACGGCGCTGTCCAGTGCTGACCTCATTATTGGAAGAGACTGGTGGTTCTGGTCTCTCGCCGGAGACGCGTGCTCTGGTCGCGCGCCACGTTGATGGCTGCGAAACCTGCCGCGAGATCCGGTCTGAGTTGCCTTCGCCGACCGCCGTAATTTCCGCCTTCGCGCGCTTGCGCCCACCACCCGGCTCCTACACGCTCGTGCAAGATGTCGTGTTGCAGCCAGAGACGGTGGGGACGCGATCTCGGAGCTGGAATTTGCCGCTTGTGCTCGGCGGGGCACTGGCTATCCTGGGAGGCTTACTGCTGCTCGGGACAAGCTTCGGGGTAGCCGCCAGCGACGACCAGCCGGACGAACCTGCGGGCGATCCAGGGTTGATCATCTCCTTCGAGACTGATTCCGGCGCGCCCGTTCCAGGGGTGGTCGTGCGCGTCGAGATCACAACCAATGACGGCACTGAGACAATCGAGCGTACGACAGCTGGCAGCGGGATGATCGACCTCACTGGTCACGGCCCGGGCCACTACGCCCTGATGCTGCTGAGTTTACCGCCGGAACTGGGCGCATCCAGCTCGACGCCGATCGCCGATGTCGACGTTGACGATGGCGAGCGCGTCGAACTGGTCTGCACCTTCAGGTCCTCGGCACTACACCAGATCAGGCACGAATCAGTCCGACAACCAGCGTGATGATGGCCGCGGCGATCAGCAGCCCACCGGAGTAGGTCAGCATCGTGCCTGCTGAGCGACTGTTCGGCTCACCCGTGAGCATGTGCAGAAAAAACCCGCCAGACTGCGCCAGAACGCCCAGCAGCAACACCGCCCCAACGATCCACTGGGTGTTTGTGGCCATCGCTGAGCGGTCGAAGAAGGCGAAGCAGGCCAGCGCCAGGATCAGCAAGACCCCTGCATGACCGTGACCCGCCCGGAAAAACTGCTCCTGAAAGTCAGAGAGCTTCCCTCGACCTGTCAAATAACCAAGTAACGCGCCACCGCCGATCTCGACAGTCAAGAGCGAGATCAGCGCGATGATCGGGTAAAAGCGTGTCGGTTCCATGTGTCATTCCCTCGCTATGCAACCGTCCGACCTCTTGAAGAATCGAACGTCAGACGATAAACTGAACACTGTTCGGACCGAAGAACGCTGCGAGGGTATCGAACACCATTCCGGATGTCAAGTTTCGAAGGGATTCAGAAATGGAGAAGACGGGATATCGCTGTGCCGCACGATGAACAGCCTACTGGCGCACAGCTACGCAGAGAGCGGCTGCGGCAAGAGATGCGCGAGACGATTCTCGACGCAGCCCGAAAGATCACCAGCGAACAGGGCGCAGAGGCATTGACCATGCGTGCGGTTGCCAGCGCGATCGGCTACTCGCCAGCTGCGCTCTATGAGTACTACCCCTCGAAGGTGGCACTTCTCAACAGCCTCTTCTTTTCGGGAGCAGAGGGGCTGGCGGGGGCACTCCAGCGGGCGATCGAGGGCGCAGAGACCGACAACCCGCGCGATCTCATCCGCATCGCCGGCGACGCCTACCGCGAATATGCACTGGCGCACCCCGACCTCTATCTCTTGATCTTTTCTATCCACGCGCCGGAACAAGCCGCAGATTCGAGCGGATTCGACCGGTACCGGAAAGAGGCGGCATTTATTGCTCTATTGGACCTGGTGAAAGCCGGGGTTGCTAGCGGAGACGTGCGCCCAGTCGATCCCCACGACACCGCGATGCTGCTTTGGTCGTTTGTGCATGGCTTCGTTATGCTCGAACTCACCGGGCAAGGCTCTGCAGACCGGGCAGAGCGTGATCGGGCCTTCATGGCGTGCGGTAGGCTCTTGGCGGCCGGATGGCTCGGAGGCGAAATTGATATGACTGGATGGTTCAACGAAGGAGGTACCAACGGATGGTAACCCGAACCGATCCACAATCCCGCGACGTCGCGGGGCAAACAGCGACCCATGCCATGATCGAAGTACGGGGACTCGTCAAACGCTACGGCGATTTCACCGCCGTCAAAGGCATCGATCTCGATGTTAAACCCAACGAGATCTTCGGCATCCTCGGTCCCAATGGCGCCGGCAAAACCACGTCGCTTGAGATGATCGAGGGACTACGTGACCCCGATGAGGGCACCATATTGGTCAATGGCATCGATGTCACCATCAATCCTGAGCAGGTCAAGCGCCAGATCGGTGTCCAGCTCCAGACCACATCGCTCTTTGACCACCTCTCGATTCGCGAGCTGATCAGCCTCTTCACCTCGCTCTACAACGGTGATACCTCAAGCGAGCACATCGACCGCCTGATTCACCTCGTCTCGCTCGAAGAGAAGGAGGGCGCAAACGCCAAGGAGCTCTCCGGCGGTCAGCAGCAGCGACTCTCGATTGCCCTGGCGCTGGTTAACGACCCGCTGATCGTCTTCCTCGACGAGCCGACCACGGGGCTCGATCCACAAGCTCGCCGCAAGCTCTGGGACGTCATCCGCAATTTGCGCGACGAGAATAAGACCATCGTCCTGACAACCCATTATATGGAAGAGGCCGAGACGCTCTGCGATCGGGTCGCGGTCATGGACAATGGTGAGATCATCGCCAACGACACGCCGCTCGCCCTGGTCCAGAGCCTCGATCAGGTGGCGACCATCAGAGCGCGCGTCAACGGCAAGCTTGAGACCGAACGACTGGAGCCACTGCCCGGCGTCATGAACGTCGATATCGTCGACGGACAGCTCCAGATGCAGACCGAAGACGTGCAAGCCACGCTCAGCGCGCTGCTGAGAATTGCCGGCGACCTTGATATCCGCCTCGACAATCTGACCACGTCCAGCGCCAACCTCGAAGATGTCTTCCTTGCATATACAGGACGGAGCCTCCGCGAATGAGCGCCTTTCTCCAAATGGTGCTGGCTAATCTCAAGATGACAGTCCGCAACCGCATGGCGCTCTTCTGGAATCTGGCTTTTCCGGCGCTCTTTATCCTGATCTTCGGGTTCTTCTTTAGCGGTGGATTCGACAACATCAAGGTTGGTGTTGCTGGTGGTGATACCAACGAGATCAGCAAGAACATCTTGCAGTCGCTCGAGAACGCCGATGGCTTCGATGTCGTCACCGGCACGGCCGACGACGAGATCAGTGCGTTGAGAGATGGCGACCGCGGTGTCGTCATCGCCTTTAGCCCTGCCGACGACCCCGGTAAAGTCAACGCCACGATCTATTACGATGAGAGCGACCCCACCACATCGGCAGTCAGCCGCAACGCCGTCCAGACCTTCCTCAACGAAGTCAACCTGTCGCAACTCGGCGATCAGCGGCTCGTGGCGGTCAGCTCCGAGCCCGTCACCTCGACCGAGCTCGACTATCTCGACTTCCTGGTGCCCGGCATCCTGGCGATGTCGATCATGAACTCAGGGCTGATCGGGCTCGCCTCGGCCTTCGTCACCTACCGCGAGCGCGGCATCCTGCGACGCATCAAGGCAACGCCGTTCCCGCTTTGGAACTTCATCGTGGCCCGTATCGTCAGCCAGCTGATGATCGCCGTCGTCCAGGCGCTGGTGCTGCTGGCACTGGCCCGACTGGTCTTTGATCTCCAGTGGGAGGGCAACCTCTTCGCCATCCTGGTTATGGTCATCATCGGCGCGGTCGCGTTCCTCTCGATCGGGTTCGTCGTCTCCTCATTCGCCAAGAATCAGGAGGCAGCCGACGCCATCTCGAACGCCATCACCTTCCCGATGCTCTTCCTAGCCGGTGTCTTCTTCCCGCTCGATATGGCGCCGAGCTGGATCCAGCCGATCGCTGCGGTCTTGCCGTTGAAGTACTTCGCCGACGGCCTGCGTAACATCATGGCCCACGGCTCGACCTTACCGGACGAGTGGTTCAACGTGCTGATCCTGGCCGTCACCGCCGTGATCGGCCTGATCCTCTCCGTCCGCTTCTTCCGCTGGGATTCGCGTTCGGCCTAGCAATCCAGCCTCCGCCGACACATGGGGTGAGGAGAAATCCTCGCCCCATTTCCGTATATTGATCCGCTGCCTTCGTTGCCTTGACTTGGTCGTCACACGTCAAAATCGCCATGGTGCTCAGCAAAATCAACCAAACGGCCTCACAAGCGTTGACAACTTGACACA
>CAYNTE010000135.1:6937-8064 GCA_964399615.1 uncultured Thermomicrobiales bacterium | reverse complement strand
GCGATGAGCGAAATTGCACCGCCAGTCGGATCTTCTGGATCAGAAAGCCGCCGGAGCAATTGATTCACGCCAGCTTCCGAAACGGAGAAACCAGCCTGCTGGGTGACTTCTTCTTCAAGATGGTGAGCCTCGTCAATGATCAGGTGCTTAAACGGGGGCAGAACGGAGCCGCCGCGAAGTCGATCAGAGAGCAGCAGCGAGTGATTGACGACGATGATGTGTGCAGCCTCGGCCTCATGTCTGGCCCGGAAGAGAAAGCATTGATTTCGCTGCCGGAACATGCAGCGCGCTGGCAAACACGCGCCCTCGTCCTCCGCTAGCCTTGCCCAGGCCGCGCCTTGATCCCCGGTCAAGCGCAATTCAGCGCGATCACCGGTTTCGGTGTACTGGAGCCAGGCCGTCACCTTGGCATGCAACTCTGCCTCGACCGGCGACCGAACGCCTTCACGTTGGGCAAGCATCCAGCGGCGCAGGCATAGGTAGTTTGCACGTCCTTTGAGAACGCTGGCTTTGAGATCTCGCAGAATGCGCAGCTCGCTTCCCGGCCCGCTCGCCGGGGCAGCTTCTCCAGCAGCAATCAGCGCGGGAATATCCTTCTTCAGCAGTTGATCTTGCAATGCAATCGTGGCGGTCGAAACGACAACATGCTCTCCTCGTTGTATCGCAAGTAGCGCGGCAGGCAAGAGGTAAGCAATCGATTTGCCGGTGCCAGTGCCCGCTTCAATGATCTGTTGGCCGCCGTACCCAAGCGTCTCCGCGACCCGCTCACTCATCTCGACTTGTTGAGGCCGATATTCATAGCCGGACATCGCCGATGCAAAGGGACCGTCTGCCGCATACGCAGCCTCTATAGTGTCGAGGTCAATGATCTTGCTCTCGTCGCCAGGCTCGAGTCGAGCGGGACGGTCACGAGGCAGCAGGAATGTTGCCTCGGCCCCATCACCTCCAGTGCCGAGCTGCGCCAGAAGCTGTGCGCCGATGGTTGAGCCAGCATCAAGCTCGGCAAAGCTGCGCCGATCTCGCTCTATCTGGTTGAAAATTCCGCGCAATCGCGAACGTGACTGGCGCATCAAATCGGCCATGCGCTGCACCGTTGCGTCGTCGAACGCCTCGATGCGCTCGATCAG
>CAYNTE010000135.1:0-6837 GCA_964399615.1 uncultured Thermomicrobiales bacterium | reverse complement strand
TTCCAACGAATCGCTTGAGTTGTCGGCCAACTTCGCTGATCCCCGGCGCGTCGGCGAGGTCATCGGCGGAGATGCCGGTCAAGCTCTGAATCGATAGGGAGACTGCACGCTCGGGCCTGACGAACGACTCAAATCGATCAATGACGCTCGAGCCGCGGAACTTGACCGCACCGATCTCAATGATGTGATCACGGCCAGGCTCCATTCCCGTCGCTTCAAGATCGAGGGCAACGAGCGTTTCGTCCAACAAGGCGAACTACGTTTCCAGGCCAGCGGAGGCGATGAGAGACGTTGCGTCAAGGGTGAGTCGGGCAAGTTGAGCAAGTCCGTCGGCAATAGGCGGAACTTCGATGTACTCCTCGACCGTGTGGCCGCGCCCGCCGCGCGTTATCCCGATGCAGACGGCAGGGATTCCCCGGCTCAACGGGATATTTGCGTCGGTGCTCGATGCATCCAGCTCGGGTCGCAGGCCGACCCACTCCAATGACCGCTTTGCAACTGAAATGAGTGGATGATCCACGGCTATCGAGGCTGCGGGTCGCTCGCCGAGCGTTTCCACGGATGTTGACATCTGGTGATCGTTGTGGCGCTCGATGATCTCCATTACCTGGTGATGAATCTTGGCGAGTTCTCCAGCATCTATCGAACGGAGATCGATGATGGCAGAGGCTTGGGCCGCGATGGTGTTGACCGATGTTCCGCCGTCGATAACGCCAACGTTGAACGACGTCCGGGGGTGAGCTGGTGGCCGGAGCTTGGCAATGTCCGCGATGATCTCACCGAGATGATGAATCGCACTCGGCGTACCAAACGCGCCCCACGAATGCCCGCCTGGCCCATTGACTATTACACGGAAGCGTATCGAACCAACACCTGCATGAGTCAATCGCCCGAGGTTGTGGCCCTCAACCGCGATCACCGCACCAAGCTGATCGAAATAGGCATCGACCGCGGCCCTCGCGCCGCGCAGATTGCCCAGCCCCTCTTCACCGACATTGGCCACGGCAATCACATCGGCATCTGTCTCGATTTGCTCGGAATCGAGTAGGTCAAGGAGCGTCAACATGGCAGCAACACCCAGGCTGTTGTCGCCGATTGACGGACCGTACAACCGATCACCGGTCCGACGAGTCGCCAGATTGGTGCCAGATGGAAAGACGGTATCCGTGTGAGCGAGAAGCATCAACGCTCTGCCCCCACGGTCCCCGCGCCGGACGACGACGTTGTGAACGTCGTCGATCTGTGGATCGTAACCGCGATCGTTCAGCAGATCCGCGACAAATTCGGCTTTGCGTTGCTCATCACCTGAAGGTGAAGGGATTTCGGTGATAGTGCGAGTGAGATCTGCCGCTCGTTCAACGGCATCCTGCGCGATCGTGCGCAATCGTTCATAGACGTCTCGCTGCGAGGTCATGGGCTGACCTCTCCGATCTGATCTTCGTAAGCCAATTGGACTCGGTTGGACTTCCCCGCCCCACTGTCTAGGCCTAAGCAGTATAGCAAGATCTGCGAACGAATCGGGCGGCGAAAGCGTCGAACAACCGACGGACAAAGTGGAAAGATACGCTACAATCGAGCCGCCTGAGTATTCACGGCGGCGCGGGGGCGCGGGCGTGCACAATCCACCAGCGTTGGGCGCGACGCTTGGAGTGAGGAGTCCATATCGATGTTGCGGTTCTATCGAGGGCAGTCGGGGATGCTGGCCTGGGCACTGCACAGGATCACCGGTCTCGGCGTACTCATGTTCCTGATTATTCATATCGCGGACATATATATTGTGAAGTATGGCCCTGAAGCGTTCGATGATCTGCTCTTTATCTATCACGCACTTCCCTTCAGGCTCCTCGAGATTGGCTTGGTCGCTTCCGTCTACTTTCATGCATTCAATGGACTGCGCGTCATCGCTGTTGATTTCTCTGACTGGGCGGACGAGCACCAGAAAGAGCTGTTTTGGGCCGTCATCATTGCATTCTTCATTGCCTTCATTCCCACTGCAATATTGATGCTCATCGCGGCATTTGAATAGTGAGCGAGGTTGAATTCCTGATGGCACAGAAAGTGAGGGCAGGCGAACGATGTTGAGCCGTGGTGGCGGTCGAAGCCGTCCAGGTGTCGGTGGATTCGAACTCTTCGCCTGGTATTTCATGCGGATTAGCGGCGTGGCGCTGGTATTGCTGGCAGTGCTCCATGTCGTCATCATGCATGTCATCAATACGGTTAATGAGATTGACTGGCAGTTTGTGGCAGATCGGTGGAGTTCACCGTTCTGGCAGGTGTATGACTTCTTGCTGCTGACACTCGCGCTCATCCATGGACTCAACGGCGCGCGCGTCTGTGTCGATGATTATGTCCGTGGCGTGGGCTGGAGAACACTCGCCTACTCCGCCATCATCCTCATCGGCATCTTCTTCCTGGTTACTGGCGGTCTTGCGATCACTACGTTCGATCCGGATAAATTCGCCGCGATTGCGGGGAGGTAGTCGATGTACCACAAACACGACGTGATCATCGTTGGGGCTGGTGGCGCTGGGCTCATGGCTGCGGGACAGCTCGCGGATAAATACGACGTAGCCGTCATCTCCAAGCTGTATCCTGTGCGATCCCATACCGGCGCTGCACAAGGTGGCATCGCAGCCGCGCTGGGCAATATCGAAGAAGATCACTGGCTCTGGCATATGTTCGACACCGTCAAGGGTGGTGATTACCTGGTCGATCAGGATGCGGCCGAAATTCTGGCTCAAGACGCTATTGAAGCCATCATCGAGATGGAACATATGGGTCTGCCGTTCAACCGCACACCTGAAGGAAAGATCGACCAGCGGCGCTTTGGCGGGCACTCCAAGAACTTCGGCGAAGCGCCTGTGCGACGTTCTTGTTACGCAGCAGACCGCACCGGGCACATGATCCTGCACACGCTTTACCAGAACTCGATCAAGCACGACGTCCGCTTCTACGATGAATATCAAATGCTCGACCTCATCATCACCGACGACGGGATCGTCAACGGTGTCGTTGCTATCGAGATTGCCAACGGCGAGGTCCACACATTCCACGCCAAGGCGGTCATCCTTGCCACGGGTGGGTTTGGTCGCGTCTTCTCCATCACCTCGAACGCGATGGCCAACACCGGCGACGGCCCAGCTGTGGTCTTCCGCCGCGGACTCCCGCTGGAGGACATGGAGTTCTTCCAGTTCCACCCGACCGGTATCTGGCGCCAAGGTATCTTGATCACCGAGGGTGCACGCGGTGAGGGCGGAATACTTCGCAATGCTGACGGCGAGCGCTTCATGGAACGCTACGCCCCTACAATGAAAGATCTAGCATCGAGAGACGTGGTCTCACGATCGATCTGGACAGAGATTCGAGAAGGTCGCGGCGTCAATGGTCGTGATTATGTCCACTTGGACTTGACTCACCTGGGACGCGAGCTGCTGGATGCGAAGCTGCCAGACATCACAGACTTCGTTGAAACCTATCTCGGCATGGACCCGGCCAAGCAGCCAATACCGATCCAGCCCACTGCTCACTACGCAATGGGCGGCATTCCCACCGACATCGATGGTCGCGTCATCATGGATGCCGACAACACCCCGGTGCCTGGCCTCTACGCTGCTGGCGAGTGCGCCTGTGTCTCGGTGCACGGTGGGAATCGACTTGGCACGAACAGCCTGGTCGATTTGGTCGTGTTTGGCCGCAGAGCCGGCAAGCACGCGGCCGAGTTCGTCGACGAGGTAATGTACGAACCGCTGCCTCCAGAGCCAGAATTCCGAGCGCGCGCTGAAGTTGATCGACTCCTGGGTCACCACGGCGAAGAGCGGATCAGCACCATCCGCGCTGATATGCAGCGTGAGATGATGGATAAGGCGAGTGTCTTCCGCAACGACGAGGGGCTCCGGCAGATGGCGGATCAGCTCGTTGAGCTTCGCAACCGGTACGAAGTCGCGACGATCCAGGACAAGGGCAAGATCTTCAACACGGATCTGCTCGAAGGTCTGGAGTTAGGAAATATGCTCGACTGTGCCGATGCCATCGTTGCCGGCGCACTCGTGCGGACAGAGAGTCGCGGCGGTCACTCGCGCGAAGACTATCCTGATCGAGATGATGTGAACTGGCTGGCACATACACTCGCTTACAAGACATCAGGCGGAATCGAAACCCGCAAGAAGCCGGTGGTCATCACCCGCTTCGAACCAAAGGAACGGACCTACTAGATGCAAGTCGAAGTCACGATCCTGCGATTCAATCCTGAGATCGACACCAAGCCGCACTACGAGACCTACACGGTCGAACAAGAGCCGACTGACAAGGTGCTCGACGCGCTCAATACAATCAAGTGGGAACAAGACGGAACGCTCGCCTACCGCCGCTCATGCGCACACGGCGTTTGTGGCTCCGACGCGATGCGCTTGAATGGCCGCAATCATCTTGCGTGCAAGACGCTGATTCAAGACGTCGGCGCGAAGATCACGATCGAGCCATTGATGGGTTTCGACGTCATCAAGGACCTGATCGTCGATATGGATGAGTTCTTCGAGGGCTACAAGTCGATGATGCCGTACCTGATTAATGACGAGCCCACGTCACAGAACCGCGAGCGGTTGCAGAGCCCTGAGGATCGCGCCCGGTTTGACGACACGACAAAGTGCATTCTGTGTGCGGCCTGCACGACTGCCTGCCCGATCACCTGGACCAACCCGGACTACATCGGCCCGGCGGCCATCGTGAATGCGCACCGCTTCATCTATGACAGTCGTGACCACGCCACCGAGCAACGACTCAATATCATGAACGATCTCAATGGCGTTTGGCGCTGCCGCACCGTCTTCAACTGCACGGAGGCATGCCCACGCGGCATCAAGGTGGCTACAGCGATCGAGCAAGTCAAGCGGACATTGCTCTACAAGAACACGTAAGATTGTCCCAAGCGCAACGCGCTAGGTAATCCGCAACACATTCTTGGGGGATTGAGGCTGATGACCAACCCGTTCAGCTGGGACTATTTGACTGCGCCGATTCGCAATATGGAGACGTTTGGCCCGCTATCCATTGCGTTCGTCATCGTCTTCGGCGTCGCATTCCTGGCGGCGCTCTTCGTCTCGATGAGAATCGATCATTTCTTTGCTGGAGACCGCATCTTGCGCAAGGCCGTCAACCGGCTCGCTCAGTCGATCGTTTGGATCACCGGCGTAGGTCTATTTTTTTTCTCGTTCCGGCTCATGCGGGTCGAATTCCTGACGCTGTACATGCGAATCTGGTCGTATCTATTCGCATTGGCACTGATCGCTGCAATCGCCTATTTCGTCTACTGGTAT
The DNA here is from genome assembly GCA_964399615.1 of uncultured Thermomicrobiales bacterium. Lineage (GTDB taxonomy): Bacteria > Chloroflexota > Chloroflexia > Thermomicrobiales > CFX8 > CAYNTE01. The sequence continues at coordinate 1,525 of CAYNTE010000135.1, read as the reverse complement.
CAAACTAGTTACCGCGAGCAGATTGCCGAGATCGCTCGACACCGGGAACGCCAGAAATACATGCCACGCGCGAAAGCACCCCAGCGCCGGCCTCGCATGAAAGGCAAGCGCGGCGTACGGTAAGCCAAATTCCAGGCGCAAAGCAAAGAGCGCGGCTTTTTCAGCCGCGCTCTCGTTATCTTGGAATGGTCGTGCACCGTCTGTCGATTCGGGGTCTCCAGCTTACCGCGACCAGTTAGCTCCAGCCAGGCGACCCCACGTCACCCACGGGTGATCGCTTAAGGCTGCTTCCTTCCGGACCTGACCTGGTTCACGGGCCCGCGCCGCGCAGGACCTGACCTTCAACACCACTTGGTCGGGCAGTCCCACAGACCGGAACCTCGAGACGGAATTCAGTCCCGCTAAGGCGGATTGCGGGTGCAGGGCACCGCCAGCTCCCCACTTAGCACGACCGGATCTAATTATACAGGTTGAGATTCGATCCCAAAGCGTCAGTCTGGAGTACCGCTGCGCAAGCAGAACGAGTACACTTCCTATCGATGAATGATGTGTTTGCCATGCTGAATCGCCGACGTGTTCCGATCCTCGGTCTTGCCGCGGTTCTGGCATTGATCCTCATCCCACTCAATGCATTCGCCCAAGATTCAACCACGGCTCCCGAAGTCAGTGGCGATGGGGTGATCGTTGGCACAACCACCAACGGCACCACCGGCGAGCCCGGGGGGATGTTGCCCGTTTCACTCGAAATCTTCGATGCCTCAGGATTCATCGAGGAGCGTGGTACGGTCACCGACGCCGAAGGCAACTTCTCGTTTGAAGGCCTTTCGACCAGCCCAGACATTGCCTACAACCTTACGGTCGCCTATCAAGGTGTCAGCTACGGCTCGGAGTCAATCGACTTCGAAGCCGGGAGCGACGAGATCAATGCCACGATCCAGATCTTCGAGCCGAGCACCGATACCTCGGGGGTATCAATCACCCGCCGTGGATTGATCTTGACTGGCGTTGACCCATCTTCCGGTAATCTGATGTACCTGGACGTGCTTTCGCTCCAAAACGATGCTGATCACGCTGTCGTGTCGAACAAGCTCGGACATAGCCTCGAATTCGCCGTCCCGCCAAACGCTAGCCAGGTGACGCCGTTCCCGGGTGGCACATACAACATGGGCAATGCGACTATCGAAGGGGCCACGCTCTTTTCGGCAACGCCGCTAGTCCCAGGCAGCTCCACCGCGACACTCGGCTACACCGTGCCGTACACCGGCAATAGCGTCACGATTGAGGTCCAAGCTGCCTATCCGATGCAGGAGCTACGAATCCTGATCCCGATCTCTACCGACGAAGCGAACAAGAACATCGAAATTGCGAGCAGCGGGCTTGAGCAACGGGAAGACGAGACCATTGGCCCGCAGACATACCACGTTTGGGCAGCGGACAACGTCGCACCCGGCAACACGATCCGCGTTGGCTATCGCGAACTCCCAGACAGTCAAGTCGCACCGAACACGCTCAAGAAGATGGAACC
>CAYNTE010000134.1:0-8266 GCA_964399615.1 uncultured Thermomicrobiales bacterium | reverse complement strand
GCGCGAGATCGCTGTTCTTGTAGTCCCGCAGGAACGAGGCGATGCGGACATCATCGGGCCCATCCGGCACCAGCTGGGCGCCCCAGGCGGTGATCACAATCGGCTCTGGCAAGTTCGGGTAGGGCGCCATGAAGGTGTCGAACTCGCCCTCGGTAAAGTCCTTCAGCAAATCGGTCGTGCGCTCATCGGCTCCCTCGCGATAGGCAAACCAAACGGCGCCGGTGGCCATGGTCGCAACGGCATCCTCGTTGCTGATCGGGTGATAGTAGATACCGCACTCCAGCGAGTAGGCGGAATGCGCTCCGCCGACAGGAGGAATGGTGTCGTAGTCAACCGGCCCGCTAGCGAGCGTTGGCGTGACATCTGGGTAGAGCATCAGCCCTTCGATCTCGTCGGGGATCGTCGGGCGGCTGAGTGAGATGGCGACGTTGACAAACGAGAAAATCACCACGGCAATCACGGTGATCGGCACCCACTTCCGGCTCCATCGCCGCCGCTCGGGGCTGCCGTGATGGGCTGTGGGCTGATCACTCATACTGCTGGCCACGATCATGCTACTCTCAGTCCTGTTCCAGCGGCCCGCTCGGTCACCGCTTATCCTACCAACCCGTGATTTCTTTCACGATGACGAAAGAGATTTCTGATGCAAACGCCACGCACCATCACGACCCTCGACGCCCACGCCGGTGGAGAGCCATTGCGACTGATCACCTCGGGCGTGCCTGCCCTGAAGGGCGAAACTATCCTCGACCGCCGGCGCGAGATGCTGGAGCAGCATGACGCCATCCGTCGCGCCCTGATGTGGGAGCCTCGCGGCCACGCCGACATGTATGGTGCGATCCTGACCGACTCTGTGAGTGAGCAGGCGGACTACGGCATCCTCTTCATGCACAACGAGGGCTACTCCACGATGTGCGGCCACGGCATCATCGCCGTGACGACGATCCTGATTGAGGAAGGACTGCACCCCGTCAACGGCAGCCAGGCGACGATTGGCTACGACTCGCCAGCTGGCTTCATCGAGGCTCGCGCCGAAGTCAACGACGGTGGTCGTGTCACGCGTGTCGCCTTCACCAACGTGCCGTCGTTCGTCTTCGCCTCAGGTCTCAAGGTCGAGACGTCGTACGGAGAGGTGCAGGCATCGGTCGTCTTCGGAGGCGCGTTCTATGCCTTGATCGATGCCGAGGCGGTCGGGCTAAAGGTCGAGCCAGGCCAGATCGACGAGCTGCGACGCTACGGCATGGAGGTCAAGCACGGCGTCGAGGCCCAGATGCAGGTGGTGCACCCGCTGGAGCCCGGGCTGACTGGCATCTATGGCTCGATCATCTGCGGAGAACCATCCAGTGATGCCGGCGGCCTGAACGTCACGATCTTCGCCGATGGTGAGGTCGACCGCTCGCCATGTGGCACCGGCACGGCGGCCCGTCTGGCCTGGTTGCACGCGACCGGAGTGCTGGACATTGGTCAGCCGTTCGTCCATGAGAGCATCGTCGGTGGTCGGTTCACTGGTACCGTGCTAGAGACCGCAACGGTTGGCGACATCCCGGCCATCATCCCCGAGATCGCCGGCCGCGCCTTCATCACCGGCCACCACCAATTCACCATCGACCCCGACGACCCCTTCGCCGATGGGTTTCTGGTGCGGTAGCGACTATCCAATTAACTCGATGACCACAAGATGATCTTGCCGGCCTCGCAATCGACGGTGCCCTTGGCATTCGCTCGCGTCCAGGTGTTGTCGCCTATCGAGCGCATGAAATCCAGCCCGAAGTCGGCATTGCGCTCCGAGGTCCAGTGCGGTTTGTTGTGGGAAGCCGCCGAACCCGGACCAGCTAGCGTCGTTGCAGGTGCGATCGCGATCCGTTCCAGTTGCAACTGTTCACCTTCTGCGATGCGGTCTGATATCGCACTGCGCAGCTCCTCCGGTGTCTTGGCCATAAAGCTGGGGAGCGATCCAATACCGGTGCTCATCGAGAAGAACTTGAACTCGACCATGCCGTCAGCATCGTAGGCGACAAGCTCCCAGCCGTTGGAATACTCCCAGTCTGGAATATCCTGCTGGATCATCTCCATGACCCCGTCGACATCGCCCGCGTTGTAGCGCCGCACGAATTCCTTGAAGAGATCTGGCACGGCATTGTTGCGGCAGACATCGGGCAGTTCCGCCTCAAGATGGACCTCCATAGCCACATCGTCGCCCATATCGTCGAATGTCACTGTCGGTGCGCCTTCGACTGGCCGGATGCCGGGAGGTGGAGTCACGCCGAGGTTCAGCATGATGATCTTGCCGGTCACACAGTCGACAGCGCCTTTGGCATCGCCCGGCGACCACATTTGACCGTCGACATAGCTCTCGAAGTGCATCCCAAACGACGCCATGCGCTCGGACGTCCAGCTGCCTCGCGCGCGCCCCGATTCTGCCTGCGACCAACTTTGTGCCAATACGCCACCGACCCCGACGGTCTCGATCTCAAATTGCTCGCCGGCAGCGAATCGTGCAGCGAGCTGAGTACGGAGCTCGTTTGGCGTTTTCGCCTGGAACCCATATGGCTTCCCGACATTCATGGCGACCCACTTGAACTCGACCTCGCCATCGGCGTTGTGGACGACCATCTCCCAGCCGTCGGAGTGCGGCCAGCCGGGGATGTCTTCTTGGATCAGGTTCATTACGCCGTCAAGATCGCCGGCGTTGTAGCTGGCCACGAAATTGGCGAGGATGTCAGGCACGACCTCGCCTCGGCAGACTTCGGGCAGATCTGGATCGTCCGTGAACTTCACGGTGATCGCCTCTGAGCTACCTCCAGTAATGGTGGATTGGGTCGTTGTGGTCGGCGTCATCACCGATGTGGCAGTTGGCGGTGCTTCAGTTGGACTCTGGGTGGCTGTTGATGTTGCGGTTGCGGTCGGGTCGCTGGCCTGTTCAGGCGTATCGGCGTCTGCGTCCTCGCCAAATGCACTGCAGGCGACAACGGTTTGTATCGCTAGCACGATAAGAAGAAAGATCGTGATCCTGGGGAGCTTGCGCATCGCCCCCCCCTTTCACATATGCATGACGGTGTGTTTGTAGATTAGCAGGATTGGGAGTGAAGGTCAAACAGGATCAGACGTCGGCAGGATGCCAGAGAAGATAGCTCCTCGTTGCTCAGAGTTGGCCGCAGTGAGTGTGCCGCCGTGCGCTTCGAGCGTGCGGCGGGCGATGGTGAGGCCGAGTCCTGCCCCACCGGTGCGACGGTTGCGGGAGGTGTCGCCGCGGTAGAGCGGCGCAAAGATCTGTTCAAGATCCTCGTCCGGGATGCCCGGGCCAGTATCCTCCACGCTGAATAATGCCCGCCCCGACTCACTGTTGCATGCGACGCGCACCTCGCCACCGCTCGGCGTGTGGCGCAGCGCATTGTCGATTAGATTCTCAATAGCACGCACCAGCAAGTGCCGGTCGCCTTCAACCATCACTGGCGCCGCGGGTCCTTCGAAGATCAGCTCGACATCCTTCGCGTCCGCTAGCGAAGCCATCGACTCGACCTGCCGCTCAAGCAAGGCAGCGAGATCGAGTGGCTCGCGCTCAGGCGGCTGGTCGAGATATTCGAGTCGGGTGTAGGCGAAGAGATCGCTGATCAGGCGCTCCAGGTCGCTCGCCTTCTCCTGGGCAATCGAGAGATAGCGCTCGCGTTTCTCAGGTGTATCGGCCAGCCCTTGCTGGAGCCCATCGAGATAGCCACGCAAGGTGAAGAGTGGGGTGCGCAGATCGTGAGCGACAGCGCCAATCAACAGGCGGCGCTCCTGCTCCAGCTCGGTGCGTTGCTCCAACGAGCGTTTCAGCTCAGCGCTCATCGTCTCGAAGGCAGCGTTGAGCTCAGCTACTTCGCGGACGCGTGAGCTCGGGAGCTTGACGTCGAGGTTCCCCTCAGCCACCTGCCGGGCCGCTTCACCGGTGGCGCTCAACGGCTGCAACACGCCACGACCGATCAACCAGCCGGTCGCGATCAGCGCCAGGGCAAGACCGCTGAGGAAGATGATCGGGAAGAGGAAATCGGGAGCACTGCCAGGCGGACCACGAAGGCCGTCGTAATAGACCGCCGCGCTGCGGGCCGGCCTGCTGCCCTCGATAGTGACAAGCTCGACCTCGCGATCGCCCTCACCGCCATCGGCGCCAGCCACCGGATCGGGCATGCTGCGGTAGACCTCCTGCCCGCCCTCATTCAAGACGAAGGCAATGTCATCGCTGGCCAGTTGCTGGGCTGCACCCGCTCGCCAGGCGGGGTCGTCCCAGCGGCCCACGTTGTCCTCCAGAAGATCTACAGCCTTGTTGCGGGCCCGATTGGGATCGTGTCCGATCGTCGCGACGGCGAAGGCCGCTACCATGCAAAACGGGATCAAGAAGATCGAGACCAGCGCCAGCGCCAGCCAGCGCCGGATCGGCAGCGTGCCTCGCTTGGACATCTGGCTCATCCCGTCGGCTCACCTTCGAAGCGATACCCGACGCCCCAGACAGTCGTGATGAATTTTGGGTTGGCGGGATCTTCTTCGATCTTCTCGCGCAGCCGGCGGATGTAGACCGTCAGCGCATGTCGGTCGCCGAAATCGCCCCAGAAGCGCTCGTAGATTTGATCGCGCGTGAAGACCTGACGCGGATTCTCAGCCAGCAGCTGCAGAATGTCGAATTCGCGCGCCGTGACAGGCACAGGCTCGCCTTCGACACGTACCTCGCGAGCACGCTGGTCGATCTGAACCCGTCCGTAATCCAGCATTGACGAGGGACGAGCGACCCCGCCATGCACCCGCCGCAACACGGCTTTGACGCGTGCGACGACTTCGGCGGCACTGGCGGATTTCACGATGTAGTCGTCGGCGCCGAGGCCCAGCCCACGGATCTTGTCGCTATCCTCCTGTTTAGCGCTGAGGAAGAGCACCGGCAGCTCGCCCATCTCGCGGATCTCGCGCACGACCTCGAAGCCGGACTGCCCAGGCATCATCACATCGAGGAGCACGCAATCGATTGCCTGCTCCTGCAGACTCCGGAGCGCCTCGTCACCGTTGTAGGCGGCTAGCACGGTGTAGCCCTGGGCTTCCAGAAAGTCGCGCATGAGGGCAACGATATCCTCATCATCATCGACCACTAGGATCGTCGTTTGTGTCTCCATTCGCTCGGCCCTCCCAGCGTGCGAGCAAGCTCTGCGTTCAGTATTGCCGTCTTCAGCAACGATATGCCATCGAAAACTGGCGATTTCTAGAGATGTAGAGCAGCTATTGACAAAGTATTGAGGTTTGTCGCCACAGCCCGTTGAGGATTGCTCTCTACCATTCAAAGTGTCCAATGGCGGACACGGAGGACGACGACGTCCAACGATCGAACGACGCAGTTATTTCGTTGTGAAGGGTGCAACCTATGCTCGACGCAGTGCTTACCCCGGCCATGATGCTGGCAGCGAACGGTGATGGCTGGGACGGACATGGCGGTTGGTGGTTCTTCTTCCCACTGATCCCGCTCTTTTGGATCGCGGTCTTCTTCTTTTTCTTCTGGTTCTTCGGTCGCCGCTGGCGATGGCGAGGCCACGAGATGTCGGCGACAGATAGAGCGCGCAACATCTTGGCCGAACGCTATGCGCGCGGCGAGATCTCCAGCGAGGAGTACCGCGACCGCTACGATCAGCTCAAGTGAGTCGATGATCAAGCTGGCTGACGCTGCTGGACATTTCGCGTCCAGCGACGGCAGCCGGCTTTTTTCACGCTCATCGATATGTTGGGGGACGAATCTTTATGAGTATTGCCGCAATCTCGCGCTTCGTACTACGCCACAAGTTGATGGTGGCAATCATCTGGTTAGTTGTGGCTGTCGTCGCGTTCGCTTCAACCGGTGCAGCATCCAGCGCGCTATCTCAAGAATTCAATATGCCGGAGAGCGAGAGTACCAAAGTCAATGATGCTATCGTCGCAACCTACGGAAGGGGAGAGTTGGGTCGCCCGCTCGTTGCTGTCGTGGATCTGCCAGATGGCATCACAGCCGATTCGCCACAAGTTGAACAAGAGCTTGGAGCCATGCTTGATGAGGTGCGCCAGATCGCGCCCGATGCCCGTGTCGCTTCGTATCTATCGACTGACGACCAGGCCTTCGTTTCCGAAGATGGCAGTACAACCTTCGCGTTGATTTATCCCAGCGTGGTCGGGTCGCAGCCCCCACCTCATCTCGACGCAATTAGAAGCGTGCTGGCAAACGCCACAGTTGCTGGCACACCAATCCACGTGACCGGCATCGGTGAGCTAGAGAGCGGTGGTGGCGGTGAAGGCGGATCGGGGGTGTTGATCGAGACGCTGATCGGCGGAGCCGGCGCATTGATCGTCCTGCTCTGGGTCTTCGGGTCATTCCTGGCTCTGGTCCCGCTGCTCATCGCGGCCATTGCGATTGTGACGACCTATCTCTTGATTTGGGGACTGACTACGGTCACCGACGTCTCAATGGTCGTGCAATTCCTCATTGCCTTGATCGGACTCGGTGTAGCAATCGACTACTCGCTACTGATCGTCACTCGCTGGCGAGAAGAGCGGGCAACGGGCCGTAACAACCAAGATGCTGTGCAACACGCCATGGAGACTGCTGGCCACGCCGTTATCTTCAGCGGCACGACAGTCGCCATCGGCCTGCTGGCGCTGGTGGCCCTGCCGGTACCATTCCTGCGCAGCATCGGCTACGGCGGTATGCTGATCCCGTTGGTCAGCGTGGCTGTCTCGATTACCTTGCTGCCAGTGATTCTGGCAACCGTCGGGCCACGTCTAGAGTGGCCGCGGCTTCGTAGCGGCAACCAGGTCAGTCAACTCTGGGAACGCTGGACTCGCGGCGTTGTTCGTCACCATGTACTGGCAGCAACGGTCTCGCTTATCATTCTCGCGGCCCTGATTATCCCAACGTTCTCAATTGATATTGGCTATCCTCGCGCCGAATCGCTGGCCAGCGGAGGCGAGGCTCACGCAGGACTGATCGCACTGGAGGAATCCGGTATCGGGTCAGGAGCGCTGACACCGTTCGTTGTGCTGGCCGAAGAGAGTGATCCCGCAGAGGTCGAGTCGCAGATCGAAGAGATCGAGGGTATAGCCCGAGTCGCCGCACCACAAGGCGATGGGTGGAACACCGAGGGAAGCTCGATCTTGCTCGCTATGCCGCCGACCGATGACAACTCGGCCAACGCCTCGACGCTGGGCGATATGCGCAACGCCGTCGATGATCTAGCAGGTACGGTGTTGGTGGGAGGCTTCCCAGCCACGAATATGGACTTCATCGATGCGGTCTACTCCAGCTTCCCGCTGATGGTGGGCCTGATTATTGTGATCACCTTCGTGCTGCTGGTGCGCGCCTTCCGCTCGCTCTTGCTGCCACTCAAGGCGATCGTGCTGAATATCCTCTCGGTCGCGGCGGCCTATGGTGTCGTGGTTCTGGTCTGGCAGATGGGATATGGATCGGAGCTGATCTGGGGTATCGAGTCAACTGGCTCGATCACGAACTGGCTGCCGATCGCCATCTTCGCCTTCCTCTTTGGGCTCTCGATGGACTACGAGGTCTTCATCATGAGCCGTATGCGCGAGGAACGTGACGCGGGTCACACGACGGACGAATCGGTGATTCGTGGCATGAGTCACACTGGCAAGCTGGTCACGACTGCTGCGCTGATTCTCTTCCTGGCGTTCGTCGCGCTTGCCGCCGTTCCACAGACGACGATCAAGATTATGGCAACGGGCCTGGCCGCCGGCATCCTGCTCGACGCCACCATCGTCCGCGCCATGCTCGTCCCAGCCGCGGTCTCCCTCATGGGTCGCTGGAACTGGTGGCTGCCGGGTTGGCTGGAACGCTTCGCCGCGACCGAGCCGACATCCGCAGCCAGCGTGTCAACATCTGCGCCCGAGGCCACCCAATGAGGATCGGGTATGCAAGCTAATCCTCAATCCACCCGGTCGGGCGTTCGCCCGCGACGAGGGGGGTGAGGGGGTCGATGTCGCCGGTGGCGCGGGCAAGGTTGATGATGGAGTTGATGACGCCGAGGTGGCTGAAGGCCTGGGGGAAGTTCCCGAGTTGTTGGCCGGTCTGGGGGTCGATCTGCTCGGCGTAGAGGCCGAGGTCGTTGGCGTGGGCCAGAACATCTTCCAGAAGGCATTTGGCGCGAACAATCTCGCCACGGGCAATCAGGCAATCGATCAGCCAGCAGGAGGTGAGTACGAAGTAGCCCTCGCGACCCGGCAGGCCGTCGATGTTGATGATGTCTTCCTCCAGCTTGTACCGCGC
>CAYNTE010000133.1:0-8272 GCA_964399615.1 uncultured Thermomicrobiales bacterium | reverse complement strand
AGCGTCCTGACGGTCAGTGGACGGCAATACGCGGCAGTGCCAGCGGCCAGCGGCGGATATCAGGCGACCTATCAACCCGATACTGTCGGGCCGGTGATCTCCGATATCGCCGTCACGCCGGGTTCCGAGCAAGCGACCGTTACCTGGAACACCGATGAGCTGGCGACGAGCAGGGCCGATTACGGCACGACGCAGAGCCTCGGCCAGCAGGTGTCATCGGGCGCGCTGGTCACGTCTCACTCGCTGGGGATCGAAGGACTCACGCCAAACACGACGTACTCCTACCGCGTCACCTCCGCAGATGCCTCGAACAACGAGTCATCCAGCGAGACGCTCACCTTCCAGACGCTCCCGCCAGAAGCTCCGCTGCTGCTGACGATCAATCCATCGAGCAATCAGGCTGGCACGTCTCAAGCGGTATCGCTTGCCGGTCAGAACTTCGTGGACGGTGCTTCGGTCAGCTTCGGCAGCCAGCCGCTCGCGAATGTCCAAGTGGTGAGCGAGACGCAGATTCTGGCAACGGTGCCGGCGTCGATTGTTGCTGGTATCTACGACGTGATCGTCACCAACCCCGATGGTCAGTTCTCGACACTGCCAGGTGGATATCAGGTCTTCGCACCACCGCCGAGCCTGACTGCAGTGAGTCCTCCGGTCGTGACGGCTGGCGATGCGATCACGCTGACGGGAGACGGATTCATCTCCGGGGCCACGGTACAGATCGGTACGATACCTGCGCAGAACGTCTCATTCATCAATGCGGAACAACTCACCGCAGGTGTGCCGGCCTCCCTTACCGCTGGCCTCTATAGCGTGACGGTGACGAATCCGGATGGCCTGTCGGACGGCTTGAACGACGTGCTGACAGTCTCACCGCTGCCGAGTGTTGGTCATACGACAGTGGCCGACTTCACTCCAGGGTCTCTCAACAGCACCGCGATACGGAGTGGCGGCGACGCTGGCGATGGAGCCGTTGTTCTCGCCTCGACAGGATGGCTGGAGGACTTTGCCAGCGGTGCGCTCGACCCGGCACGCTGGGCATCTGGCACCTGGCAGGCGGGCGGTTCCGTGGTTGTTGGCCCCGGCCAGCTCCAGGTGACCGGCGCATGGACTGAGTCCCAGGAAGTGTTCTCGCAAGGGCGAGTAACGGCACGACTCACCTTCGATTCGGGAGCATGGCTGAACTTCGGATTGAGTCGCTCCGACACGATCGCCAACCCGTGGTTCCTCTTCGGAGTACCGGGTTGGGATACGAGCCAGGTCTATGCCCGTTTCAACTTCGGATCGACGGTCGGCGATGTTCCGCTTGGAGGCTTCACCGGCGCGCCGCACGACTTTGCGATCGAATATCTCCCTGGTCAATCGGTGCGCTTCCTGGTCGATGGTGAGCTGGTCTACGAACGCGCGATCACGACCATGAACCAGCTTGCTGTCTGGATGAGCGCTGGCTCGACCGGACCGAAACTGACAGCGAATGCGATCGAGGTCGCAAGCTTCGCATCATCTGGCACCTACTTGAGCTCCGCGCTGGATGCGGGAGAGCGAGCCAGCTGGGCTCAATTGCTCATCGACCGCAACCTCGCTGGCAGGACAGGTGCGACGGCGAGAGCGCGTTCGTCGATGGACGCCGCGACGTGGTCCGCCTGGTCGCCGGTAGCGAGCACATTCCCGCTCGATCTGAGTCTTCCCGAGGGCCGTTATCTGCAATATGAGCTCGCGCTCACGACAACCAACCCGACCGCAACGCCGCTGGTTGGCGCGGTCAGTGCGACCTATCAAGAGGGCGAGCCGCTAGTCGTCAGCAGTGTCGTGGTCAATCCGAACACGGCGACGACTGCGCCGAACACTACGCAGCAGTTCACGGCGCATGCCTTCGATGGCGCAGGGCAACCCATCCCTGGTATCGGCATTACCTGGAGCGTGGTGAATGGTGGCGGGACGGTTGATCAGAGCGGGCTCTTCACTGCGGGCGCAGTGCCAGGCTCGTTCGCCGACACCGTCGTGGCCTCGGCCAGTGGCGTGACAGGTACCGCCAGCGTGACGGTCCAGGCACTGGCCGCTCCGGTGGTGACCAGCCTGGATCCAGTCAATACCGAACCTGGCGCTATCGTGACAATTGCTGGTGAGAACTTCATGAGCGGGGCAACGGTAAGCGTCGGGGCAGCGAGTGCGACACCCGTCACATATGTCAGTGCCAGTCAGTTGACGTTCGAGGTGCCGGCGCTTGCCACAGGTAGCTATGACGTGACGCTCACCAACCCCGACGGCCAGTTCTCGACGCTTACCGGCGGGCTAACTATCACCGCTCCAGTCGAGATCATAGAGACCACAGAAGTGGACTTCAGTCTGGGAACGCTGGACGGCACGACCGTGACGGTGAATGACGACGGGGAGATCCGGTTACCGGCCACCTTCCTCGAATCATTCGTCGGCGAGCAGCTGAGCTCGAACTGGACTTCAGGCAATTACGATCCGGCCGGCAGCGAGATCGTGGGCGACGGACAGCTTCGGGTATCCGGCGGTTGGGTCCAAAGTGCGACGACCTACGGCCCGCTCTCCATCACCGCCCGGGTAACAGCGAGCGCCAGTGACCAGCCGTTCCTGAACTTCGGTCTCGGCCGGGCGGGCGGTCTCGATTACCCGTGGTATCTCTTCGGCAACACCTCCTGGAACCCGAACGGGATCTACGCCCGCACGAACGACGGTGGCTTCTATCAGGACTCGGTAATCTCGGGCGTCAACCCCGCCGAGCCGCATGAGTACACCGTGCAGCGGACGGCGAATCAGATCATCTACAAGGTGGATGGCCAGACGGTAGTGACGCACGACGTCGAGAGCTGGGGCAATACGACGCCGCTTGCGTTCTGGTTCAGCGCCGCACGTATTCAGCACCAGATCACTGTCGACTGGGTTCGCATCGATCAGTACCTAGCTGGCGGCACCTACACGTCGTCGGTGATCGATGCAGGCGCGAGCGTGGCTTGGGCGTCAGTTGGAGGAGACGTCACGGTGCCGCCTGGCAGCGGGATGACGATCCGGCTGCGGACCTCGTCCGATGGCACGGCATGGAGTGATTGGTCTGCCGCAGTCGCATTCGACGGGAATCCTCTCACGCTCGCCGTCCCAGACGGGCAGTTCATCCAGTACGAGTTGACGCTGACATCCGACGGCTCGGCGAGCCCTGAGTTGCGGTCGATCACGCTGTCGGGTCACACAGTGATTTGAGTTGTGGCCCCCTCCTCGCAATCCGGAGGAGTGGGCCGCGCCATCCTGAACAACTTGTCAATCTCCCAATTCAGCACGCTCGCCGCATATTCAGCCCTGTCACCCACTATCAGAGATGAGTTCTGGTTTTGCATCAGCTGACGAGGTGGAAAGAGCGCATGGGCGGCCGTCTGAGCACCTACATCGCGACACAGTCGACGAACCGGCGGAGTTATCTGCGTCAGGAGTTGCTGACCGGCCTCTGCAGCTGGGTGCCGTCTCTCCCGGGACTGGCGCTGCGCGGCGTGGCGTATCGCGCGATGCTCCAGGCGGACAGCACGCCCGCCATCGAAGCTGGGGTCCGGATTCGGTTCGCCGAGAACGTGCGGCTGGGCCGTGGGGTGTTCCTTGATAGCGGGGTCTACCTCCACGCTTGCCCCGCAGGGATCTCGATCGGCGACGACACCTACATCATGCATGAGACGATCTTGCATGTCTTCAACTTCCGGAGCCTTCCCCATGCTGGCATCACCATCGGGAAACGCTGCTTTGTCGGCGAGCGCACTGTGGTCCGTGGGCAAGGCGGCGTGACGATCGGTGACGATGTCCTGATCGCGCCAAACGTCCAGATCCTGGCGATCAACCATGTGATGGCCAGCAGCCGTACGCCGATCATCCAGCAAGGCATCACCTGCCAGGGGATCGTGATTGAGGATGGCGCCTGGCTCGGAGCAGGGGCGATTGTCACCGATGGCGTAACAGTCGGACGGAACGCCGTCGTCGGCGCTGGCGCGGTCGTAACTCGCGACGTGCCGGCCGGGACGGTCGTTGTGGGAGCACCGGCGAGAGCAGTCAAAACGCTGCCCGACGTCGCTGCTCCCGCGGACGACGCTCCGCCGATTATCCAGGAGATTGCCATCAACGGTAAGCGCACGCAGGTTGCGGCGAGTTAACGAGCATCCCGGAAAGGGGTAAATCGTGGAACGACTTGGTCAACATCAGCAGGTTGCGGTGCTCGGCGGCGGTGTCGCGGGCTTGAGCGCAGCCTGGAAGCTTGCCGAGGGCGGTATGGCTGTCAACCTCTACGAGGCTGCGCCAGTGCTCGGTGGCATGGCTGGCAGTATGCGGCGCAATGGCTACATTTGGGACTTCGGCCCACACCGGTTTCACAGCAAGAACCCTGCCATCATCGAGACCGTGCAGGGACTCCTCGGCGATGACCTGCGTGGACGCAGCCTCAAGACCCGCGTCTATTTCATGGACCGGTACTTCGATTACCCGCTTAACGCCAGTAATCTGTTGACGAACTTACCGCCCCAGGTCGCCGTCATGTCGTTCCTTGACTTCGTCGCGACCAAGGTCAGACAGCGTTTGAGGCCTTCGCTCGATGACTCGTTCGAGAGCTGGGTGGTCAATCGTTTTGGCCGCCGCCTCTATGACATCTACTTCGGCCCGTACACGAAGAAGGTTTGGGGACACGATCCCTCACAGCTCTCGGCAAGCTGGGCAGCGCAACGAGTGGCGGTCGTCGATCTTTGGGATCTGCTCTTGCGGGTGCTCCACCTGCGACGCGGCGACAATGGCTTCGACCATTCCGAGTTCCGCAATCACTTCTGGTATCCGCGTCAGGGAGTCGGCCAGATCGCTGAGGCCATCACCGCGAGGGCCGAGCAGCACGGCGCGCATTTGCTGACCGGGGCACGCATCACCGGCATCGAGCATCGAGATGGCAAGATCGTCGCCATTCATTACCAGAAGGACGGCCAGGAGTTTGTCGATGCGTGCGAGGCCGTGGTCTCGACGCTCCCACTGCCGTTGCTCGTCCGCCTGCTGACGCCCGCGGCCCCTCCGGATGTCCTCGAAGCAGCCCAGGCACTGACCTACAGAGCGATGATCTTCTGCTTTGTCGAGATCGATAAGCCTGGCATCTCGGACGATCACTGGATCTATTTCCCGGACGAGCGCATCATCTTCAACCGCATCTCCGAGATGCGCAACTTCAGCGATCAGGCTGTCCCCGAAGGCAAGACCTCGCTGACGCTGGAGATCACCTGCGACATCGGTGACGAGACATGGACCACACCGGAGGAGCTGCTCTACGAGCGCTGTGTCGAAGGGTTGCTTTGGGCGGGATTGATCGAGCGGCCGGAGCAAGTGACCGGTCACTTCTTCCGCAGGCTATCGCATGCCTACCCCACCTACGACCTCGATTTCGAGGGCAAGATGGGTCACCTGGCCTATCACCTGGCAGATTATGACAACTTGGCGAGTGCTGGCCGGCAAGCACTCTTCCGCTACGTCAACACCGACCACGTGATGGAGATGGGCTTTAGCGCGGCAGCGGAGCTGATCGAGGGCGCGCTCGGCACCAAGGTCGAGCGGGTCGGCACGGAACAAGTCTGGTTTGGATAAGCAGCATCGCAGACAGGGAGATCCACGATCATGGTCGATTCGAACACTGGCGCAGACAAGCAGGAGAAGAAGAACGGCAAAGTCAGCTCGCTGATCTTGCAGCCAGCGGCAATGACCGCACCCACCAAACAGCAGCTCAAGGTTGTGCCCACTGTCGGCAACGTCGATCTGCTGAAGGTCAGCCAGACCAACATCCGCGACTTTGCGGGCGAGCAGCCGCACCTGGTCGATGTGTTGTTTGTGAATCCACCCTCGCCCGATGGTGAGGTCTTCATTCGCGACATTCACCGCGTCGGCAGGCGCTCGCGGGAGAAGATGATCTGGCCGCAGACGGAACTCGCCGGGCTGGCAGCGGTGATGGAGGAGGCTGGATACACCACCGAGATCATCGACTGCATTGCCGAGGAGATGGACTGGCCCAGGTTCCAGGCCATGATCGAGCACTGGCGACCTCGCTATCTGATCACCAACGTGACGGCGCCAACCCTGAAAAATGACCTAATGTCGACCTTCATCGCACGCTCGCTGGGCACGACGACCATCGCGATTGGATCGCACGTGACTCCGATGGCGATCGAGACGCTCGAAGACTACCCCTCACTCGACATCGTGATCCGCCACGAGCCGGAATTTACGCTGCGTGAGCTGGTCCAGAGGCTCGATGCGGGCGAGACCTTGCATGGCGTCCAGGGAACGGTATTCCGCCACGAGGGTGAGGTGGTCGTTAACCCGGACCGACCCTTCATTGCGAATCTTGACGATCTCCCGATGCCGCTCTACCACAAGCTGCCGCTCGAGAAGTACCGCATCCCGATGTTGCGCGGTCCATATTGCTTCGTTGTCACGAGCCGGGGGTGCCCGGCAGGGTGCCGCTTCTGCATCAAACACGTGATGTGGCAGAACACGGTGCGGTCGCACTCACCGGAGCGCATCTTTGCCGAGATGAAGACGCTCGCCAGCTTGGGCGTAACCAACATCCACTTCTACGCCGACCTCTTTACTGTCGACCGTGAGGTCGTCATTGCGCTCTGCAAGCTCATCGTTGAGGACGGGACCAAGTTCAAGCTGACGAGCAACAGCCGGGTTGATTTCGTCGACGCCGAGATGCTGGAGTGGATGGCGAAGGCAGGCTTCTGGATGATCTCCTGGGGTCTGGAATCTGGCTCGCAGACTGTGCTCAAGCGCATGCGCAAGGGCATCCACTTCGAGAAGACCCGCAAGGCGCTGGAGACGAGCAAGCGCTTCGGCATCAAGAACTGGGGCTACTTCATCATCGGCATGCCGGGTGAGACGGTCGAGAGTATCAACGAGACGATCGCCTTCTCCAAGACGCTGCCGCTGACGCTGGCACTCTTCCACATCGCGGTGCCCTACCCTGGCACGCCGTTCTATTACGAGGCGGTCGAGAATGGCTGGATCAGCGCGCACCGCTGGGAGGACTTCGACATGGATGTGTCGACGGTCCTCAACTATCCGGATCTAACGGCGGATGAGCTGGAGTACCACGCCAAACGCGCCTTCCGTGAGTGGGCGTTGCGGCCCGGACCAGCGCTCACCTATCTGAAGAGCATGAACTCGCTGGCGACGCTCAAGCCGGCCCTGAGCCTCGGCTTCGAACATCTGAAGTGGGTCATGTCCGGCAAGCGCAAATCCCCGCGGTCGGGGATCGCAGGATATTGACCTCGCAGATGGTCGCGATACGCCGCGAACAGCTCGAACCAGCCGAACATGCCGCCGGTGCCAGCCGCCCAGCCTTGCTATTACTCTCCGCCTGGCACCCGGAGCCGATCGACAACGGCGCCAAGCAGCGCGTCCGCATGATGATCCATGCGCTGGCAGACGAGTACTCAATCGTGCTCATCTCGCTGTTACCAGCTAATGAACTCGAATCCGGCGATCTGCCGCGGGTGCCGGGCGTGCGGCGCCAGTATGCGGTGCCGATGCCTGCCTATGACGGGCATTCCGTCCGGTCGGCCTTGGTTGGCCTGGCACGGACACCGCGCTCGCTTGTCAGCACATGGGACCAGCGCACGTCCCTTGCTATTCAAACTATCGCTGTCCGCCATCGCGCTGCTGTCGCGCTGGCGTTCGATCTCCGTCTCGTGCTCTATCTCACCAGTCTTGCTCCTCAATGCCGCACGGTTCTGGACGAGCCGAACGTCTCGCCCTTTGCGCCGCTACCCGTGAATCTGACGCTAGCGGGGGTTCGTGGACGTCTGCGCTCCTGGAAATACAAGCAATTGATGGAGCATATCTCACCGCAAATTGACGCGATCCTGGCCCCTTCGCAGGTCGAACTGGATGCCTATTACGCGCTCGGCGGGAGGTCCGCCCACTACGTCATCGAGAATGCCGTTCCGGGCATCCCCGCAGATTCGTGGACGCCGCCGGTGGGTAGGCAATTGCTCTACACCGGCTCGATCACCTATTCAGCCAATTCCGATGCAGTCCACTACTTTGCAAACGAGATCTTCCCGGTGTTGCGCGCCAGCGGTCTGCCTGCCGAGCTTACGGTCACCGGTGCGCTGCCCGATGGCCTTGAGCCCGGCCCGTTTGCTGCCGGCGTGCGGCTTACTGGCCGCGTTGCGGATCTCGATGCGCAGCTGCGTGCAGCGAGGCTCTTCATTGCGCCGATTCGCGAAGGCACCGGCACACGCAT
>CAYNTE010000132.1:0-8397 GCA_964399615.1 uncultured Thermomicrobiales bacterium | reverse complement strand
AGCCGCTGGCCAGTGAGACTGACTACAACCAGTCTTCCCGCTCCGACCGGCTGCAGTTGTCGCTGACGCGCAACGCGCCATTCCAGCGGTTGATGCAGACAGCAACGGTATCCTGGCCTGTGGTGGTCACCTGATACTCGCTCCGTCCGCACACATTGCTGGAGCGAGCGGCACCATTCCAGGAGTTGACACAGATCGAGAGTGGATCGAAGTCCGGTCGTGGCAGCTCGATCAAGATTCCATTCCAGCCACAGTCGTTTGTTTGGCTAGCCATGCTCAGCGAGCCAGTGCCTCGGACAGCGCAGAGCGAGACGTGGCCGTAGACCTCCAGGGGGAGCTGGGCCGTCGCCGTCCCTTCATCGCCATCTTCGACCAGCACGCTGACGCTATAGCTGCCTCCCCTCACGTAGAAACACCCGCCATCTCTCGCCGCGGTCACGTCGCCGCAGTCATAGGTTGTCTGCAGCGGATCTCCCGGCACGTCACTGGCCAGCAGATTGAAGGTGACAAGCTGGCCCGTGAGCGCCGGAATCGTGGTCGGGGCGAAGCTGGAGACGACAGGATCGACGTTGTTGATCGTTATCTCCGCAGTCGCTGTTGCCGTGCCGCCACCCGCATCGCTGATCCGGACAGTGACTGTAACGGTCGCCGGCCCGTCGAGCGTGGCAGCCGAGAAGGACGTCTCCTGGGCAAACGTCTCGAAGTTGCCGTTGTTATCCAGATCCCAGGCGAACTTCAATGCACCAGGCTCAACATCTGATCCAGTTGCCCTGATAAGCACGGACCCACCTTCATCGACGCTATACGGGCCACCCGCTTCGACCACTGGCAGGTCGTTAACGGAGTTAACGGTGATCACGACGGTGGCGGGGTCTGAGTCCAACGCTCCATCGTTCGCCTTGTAGGTGAAGCTGTCGCTGCCGTTGAAATTCGAATTCGGGGAGTAGGTGAACGAACCATCGGTGTTCAGGATCACCGTGCCATTGGACGGCTTGGTGAGAAGCACCGCTATCAGTGGGTTGCCGTCGCTGGCGGTGTCGTTGCTAAGGACGCCAGCTGCGGAGATGGTGAGCGGCGTGTCCTCGGCGGTTGCGTACGCGTCGTCGGCGGCAATCGGTGGCGAGTTCTC
The DNA here is from genome assembly GCA_964399615.1 of uncultured Thermomicrobiales bacterium. Classification (GTDB taxonomy): domain Bacteria; phylum Chloroflexota; class Chloroflexia; order Thermomicrobiales; family CFX8; genus CAYNTE01. The sequence continues at coordinate 7,268 of CAYNTE010000132.1, read as the reverse complement.
ATCGACATCCAAAATGAAGATCGTCAGCATGCCATCCAGTGTGCCCAGATGCCCGTCGTCGGTGCGTACGCGGATCGCATAGGAACTCTTGGTCTCAAAGTCGAGACCCGTGTTGGTGAGGAGTTTGTCGCCGTCGATCGTGAAGCTGCCGTTGTCCTCCCCTCCCTCGCCCGAGACGAGAGAGTAGGTATGGGTATCGGCCACATCGGGGTCTCCTGTCGTGAAGACGCCGACGACAGTCCCGATAGCGCTGTTCTCGGCCACACTGTTGGGGGTCAGCGTAAGCATTGTCGGGGCGCTATTCTCGGCTGCGCCGGCTACGGAGATGGTAACGGTGGCAATGTTTGAGTCTATTTGCCCATCGTTCGCCTTGTAGGTGAAGGTGTCGTCCCCCGTGAAGTTCAGTTTGGGGTAGTAATCAAACGAACCGTCGGCCTGGAGAAACACGACACCATTGGCGGGTTTGCTCACGATTGTGGCGTGTAGCGCGTCCCCATCGGCGTCGTGATCGTTGCCGAGCACACCGGGAGCGTCCACCGTCAGCGGCGTGGCCGCCTGCGTGCCGTCAACATACGCCGCGGCGGTATAGGCGTCGTCGAGCGCAATCGGAGCGACATTCTCGTTGGGATCAACACCTGTTGGAACGATGGTGAGCGTCCCGCTCGCGGTGACAAAGCTGTAGTTCACGGCAAAGAGATGACCAGGTTCGGTTCCAATCTGAACATTGATCGGATAGGTGCCTGGGGGGCTGCTCTGGGTCGCCGTGGTGGACAGGATCGGCGCTCCGAAGAGCACGCTGGCATTCTCGCCGTTGACGAAGCCGGTGGGTGTGTAGGTCAGCGGAGGGATGGTCGCGCCAGCGACGATCGATACATCGTCGGCCTTGATCGTGAGTTCCACCTTGTTTACTGTCAGGAAGTCGACGACAGTGCCCTCATAGCTCGGATCGTCGATCGTGGCCGTGACGAGATAGGTACGTGCGTTGGTCGGTGGGGTGGCAACGCCCTCGTAGGAGATGCTGTAGCTCAGACCAGCGGGCACGGTCGTCGCGGTGACCGGGTGGAGGCCGCCATCATAGGTCTGGACCAGCGTCGCGGCATCGAACGTAATCGTGGCAATGGCTTTACGGACAGTCATCGGGCCACTGTGGCTGACCCCAGTATGGGTCGCATCTCCGGAAAAGCTCGCGACGACTGCGCCGGCATAGGTGCCCACGGCAATACCCGCCAGGCTGATGCCTGTAAGCGTAGCGACGCCGTCACCATCCGTCGTGGCCGAACCGACGTTGGTGCCGTTGAGCGTGAAGGTAACCAGCCGGCCTACGACTTCGTCCCCGCTGGCGGACAGCTCGGCGGTGAGCGTGGCGGTCGATCCGTAAAATCCCAATCCGGAGACGTGGCTCATTTCGGTTATCTCGATGGGAGCTTGCGCCCCAGCTTCATAGGCTCCGATGTCGCATGTCGCCGCTCCGGCAGAGGGGCGGGGATAGTCACGCTGGTCCGTGGTGACCGCATCCAGACATTGGGCCTGGTCGATAGCGATGCTGTCCGGTCCCAATGCGATCGTTTGTGTTGGCCCACCATTGTCGGCGAGTGGGCCGAGCTGCAACGCGGAGGTCTCGACGGTCGCCGCAAAGATGATGTTGAAGCATGATCCATCGTCGTCAACCGAGTCGCCGGCCCAGATGAATCCAGCCGGCCAGCCTGAGCAGTTGCCGCCGTCCCGAACACCCTGACCAACCCCTCTAGAAGGTACATCGGCGTTGGCGAGGAGAGTGTTCGTGAAGAGCGTGCTACCGCCGCTGGTATATGTGGCGCCGTCCGCCGTTCCGTTAAAGACGCCGTTGCCCCATTGAGTTGCCGTGTTGGCGCTTAGTGTGTCGTGTGTCAGCGTGAGAATGCCGGCGTTGGCGATCGCGCCACCGTTTTGCGCAGTATTGCCGCTGAACGTGCTGTTGGTGATAACCAGTGTGCCGCTAGCGTTATGAATCGCTCCGCCTGCGCCAGTCGTGGAATTGTTGCTGAAGGTGCTGTTGCTGATGGTGACTTGGCCAGCCGAGCGATTCAGAATAGCGCCGCCGCCCTCGGACGAAACCGATTGGTTGCTGGCGAAGGTGCTATCGACGATGGTCAAAAACCCTCCGTCGTTGGTGACAACACCGCCGAGCGGCACTGTGCCATCCACGCCTTTCCCGCCCGTGAACTTCAAGCCTTTCAGCGTCAGGGATCTGCTCGCAGGAATGTAGAACATCGAGCCGGTTCCGCCCAAATCGATCGTCACGTCCTCGCCGGCCGCGTCGATGGTCACATTCCCACTGATTTCAAGTTCATAGAGTTGTGAGACGGTGAATGACAGAGTCCCACTGCAATCGAAGGTGATCGTTTCGCCCGAGATGTCCATGGTTCTGAACGCAAGTCTCAGGCTTTCTGTGGTGCAGATTGAGATGAGCCGTTGCGCAGCTGTGGCCGGGGAGACAGATATAAGGGCGCTAGCCAGTGCGCTGAGCAAGAACATCAGGATGAGCAGGAAGCGCGTTGCTGGTCGATTCATCTGTCACGCCTTTCGATAGACCGTGATGGATGGAGAGTGAAGGACGTCCGGGGGTCCGCCGGATGGCCACGCGCAAAGACGTCAGCCCTCCGCCGTATCCCCCGAACACTCGCACGATACGTGGGGAGCCGCACTGCAGCATCGGGGCATCTCCGCGATCGCTGGCGGGGTTATGGCGGAGAGCACGTAGAAACAACCTCACCATGGATAGCGAGGTGCTCAGCTTTGTGCAGTTGGCCGGGAGATCATCGAGGTGATCGGCCGTCGCTGGAGCAGGTATGGAACGCCAGCCTCGAAGGCCCACTCGACGTCGTGGGGTCCCGGGCCGAATACTTCGCTACAGCGCGAAGCAATCTGAGCAAGCTGCCAGAGCTTCGTATCAGACACGCAGAGACAATCGATGAGTCCGGGTTCGACTGGCTCGGGTTGAGTGCCGCCACCATCCAGGCGCCGCAGAGCGAGCTTCTTGACGCCCGACCTGCGCTCTACCACTTCGCCGGTTTGCGCCACGCGGTAGAAGTCGGGGACGACCAACCCCTGGACGACTGCTTCGCCCAAGCCCCAGCTGGCCTCAATGACGATCTCGTCGGCTCCGGTGACTGGATTGCGGGTGAAGAGCACGCCAGCGACGCCGGCCGCAACGAGTCTCTGGACGACGACACCGATGCGGACTGGTCCAGCGGCTTGAACACGCTGGCGATAGGCCAGCGCCGACTCTGACCACGCCGAACGCCAGACGACCTCGATGGCCTGGATAAGGGCGGCTACACCGCGTACGTTGAGGACCGTTGCATGTTGCCCAGCGAAACTGGCGCCTGCAGAGTCCTCACCGATAGCCGAGGATCGCACGGCGAATGGACCCAGCTCGCTACCAAGTTTCTCCAGGTCGCGGCACGCAGCCGGATCACCCTGAGCAACAGCCTCGACGAGACTGGCGTCCAGAGCGATGCCGTCGGGCACTGGCAACCCCGCGCGGATGGCTGTGCCGAGTTGAACGGCCTTCCCACCAAAGGCCATCTCGTCACAGACATCCGCAAGGGCTACGGGAATCATGATGCGATCACCGTCACCTCGCCAGCGGCACCGTCGACGCGAACCTGCATTCCCTCGGCGATCAGGGTCGTCGCATCCTGGCAACCAACGACGGCCGGGATGCCGTACTCGCGGCTCACGATGGCTGCATGCGAGAGCAGCCCACCGGCATCGGTGACGATCGCACCCAGGACGGGAAGCACGATATTGAACGATTCGGTTGTCGATGCCGTGACGAGGACATCGCCACGTTGCAAGCGATGAAACTCCGCCGGGCTTTGAATCAGGCGCGCAGTGCCAGTGACGACACCCGGGCTCGCGCCGATTCCACGAACGACCATGGCCTCGCTCTCGATGTCAGCACCCCGGAAGAGCGCGTCAATGGCTGTGCCCAGCGCACGCATCAGACGCGCTGAGGCAGGGGGGAGGCCTTCGAGTGATGGCGGTGGCAGCGGTGGCGCCCCAAGCCACGGCGGTGCATCGCTGGCACGGTAGGTAGTGCGGTAGTCGGCACGCTCGGCAAGCTCTGCGGCGGTTGGACCATCGAGACCACCTATCAACGCGCGCATCTCCTGGTAGCCAGCCTCAACGAGGTGCACTGGCTCGAAGATTCGCCCGCGCTCCGCCAGCCGCTCTCCTGCCGCGAGAATGGCCCGGCGAGTAATCCCACCTGCCCAGACCTCGCTATAGAGGCCACGTTCGTCGCGCAGTCTCGAGGTCAGCCGGGCTTCAGCGAGTAGTTGATCGAAGTCGGCCTGATACTGGGCGGGGACACGAGCACGGACCTGGGATACTTCGTCGTCTGAAGCCTCGCTGGTCGTTGATGAGCCGGTTTCGACGGCTCGCTTGATGCCGTTGAGAAGCACCTCTGGAACCTCCAGCGCATACGGGTCACCTGTATCCAGACTATCGAGCAGCCGGTATCCAACGATAGAGAGGTAGGTGTTGGCGGCGGATCCGATTTGACCGGGATGAGCGCGCAATTGGTCGAGGATGTCAAGCGCACTAGCGTTGGAATTGAGCAGTGTTTGCGCTTCAGGGTCTTTGAGGATCGCACCGGCAAGCTGGTCGAGCTCAGGGAACGAGCCGGCCGATTCCGGAGCAGCGCCACGCACGAGCGCCAGGAACTCACCAAGCGGCAGGCCGGTCCACTCCGCAACGTGCGCGAGGAAATCGCCGACGGGCAATAGCGCCGCGCTATTGAAGGTGTGATGCTGCCGAATCATCCGCTGCTGGTGCTCACGGCAACGGTCGAGGTGTTCGACCAATGCGTCCTGGTCGAGCGCCCTCGGGTTGACGGCCTGCAACGCCAGGTGCGCCCGAATTGCGGCAGGTTTAACCCCACGCTCCCAACGCTCCATATCCTCGCGCCACAGTTTGCGGTCTAGTGCCAGCTGTGCGGCCTGCAACCGGGCTGGTACGTCTTCGGGTTGGACTGAGGGAACGTCGAAGTAGGCGAAACCGTTCACGATACGCCAGTCGAGCATCTCAACGAGCAGTCCATAGCGCCGGTTGCTCTCCCGGAACCCTGCTTGCAAATTCGGCGGATGAATCTCGGCCTGGAAGCGGGAGAACGGCCGCGAAACATGGACGGCATCGAGCAACCAGGAGCCAGGCCCCGGTGGTGTGAATGTGCTGGGGTCGAGTTTCGAAGATACGGTCATTCGGGCCCTCCTCTGCGACGCTGGCTAAAGGTGGCAACTGCATACGCCACAGTAGGTGGAACGAGGGAGCCGTCGCATCCGTATACCTCCGCGATCACTGGCGGTGGTGTGGCGGAAACTACGTAGTGCGGTGTCGCCAAGGTTCTCGGTCTGGTCTGATCAGGGTGCTAGGTGAGGGAGTGCTGGTGGGCGAAGGCGATGGCTTCAGCGCGATTCTGGGCATTGATCTTGGTGTAAAGATTCGTGAGGTGACGCTCGACGGTGCGCACGCTGAGGAAAAGTGACTCTGCAATCTCACGATTGGTCCGGCCACGGGCGAGCAGCCGCAAGACTTCGATCTCACGCGGGCTCAGCCCAGCTGGCGACGTACGCTCCATCGCACTCGACTGATTACTCAGACGTGCCGCCAGGGCGTCTATCTGGGCCAGGGTCGGCGCGGCAGCCAAAGAGGTGCAGATGGCTCGCGCTACGTCCAGTTGCGTGCTGGCCTCCTCGATAGCGCCGGTACGCAGTGAGAGATCGACACAAGCCAGAAGTGTCAACGCTCGCTCGAACGGCGCGACACAAGCATCCGCCAGCGCCAGGGCTGCATCCAGATGCTGCTGTGCATCTACAACACGGCCAGCGTGAGCTTCGAGCATGCCGAGCATCCGGTGGGCTGTCAGTAAGGCAAGTGGCTGGCGCGGATCACTAGCCAGTGCAGCCGCTTGCTCGGCACAGCGACGCGCGCGGCCGAGATCTCCAGCGGCAAGAAAGTAGCTGGCCCAAGAGCTCTTCCCATCGGCGCGGCCAAGCACTGCAGCGCTCCAGTCCAGCCAGTGGTCGTGGGCATCGAGCCAGACACGGGCGGTGACAAGATCGTCGCGATCGAGACAGAGTCCTACAGCGACGCGCATCAGGGCGAGGCTCGGCACGAGATCGATATAGCCCGGAAACGTCTGCGGGCCGCCCCGGAGAATGGCATTGACCTGTTCCCAGGCGAATGACAGATCGCCCTGTGCCCGCGCCAGCTGCGCCAGGATGACGGAGGAAGCCAGATGCCGCTCCGAGTTTGCATCTGCGAGCTGGACGCTGCTGAGCGCGAGTTCGCGTGCAGCCGACCAGTCGCCTTCGATCTGGAGAATCGGCAGCCAGGCGATGCGTGGGGGGACGTCGTGCGCGCCGCTCGACGATCGCCAGGCAGCTTCTCCAGTAGCGGCAATGCGGCCACGCTCGAATAGATTGTCGGCACCATATGGGAGCTGGGCGTGGGAGAGCTGTTGCAACATCAAGATGCCAACGGCAGTATCTGCCGACATGCGGAGCAGCGCGTCCCGGCAGATTGCAAATGCCTCATTCGCCTCACTCACCTTGCCCGCAATCCCGCAGGCGTTGGCGCGTGCCCACCAAGCCAGCACTGGTGTGCCATCGGTGTACTCAATGATGTGGTCAGATTGCTGGAACGCCTCGTCGATGCGACCTGCGGAGGCCAGTGTTGAGGCGAGCAGGCCGGCGACGTCTGAACGGCTGAGGACGGTGCGCTGGCGCTCAAGCTCGTCCAAACGCTCAAGGTCGTCGGGCAGCAAGAGATCGAGTTCGGCGACGCTCGCTTCCAGATCGGCCAGCCCCAATCGGACATCACCGATCATGCAGCGGATCTCTCCGCGATAGACCTTTGAATAGATCTGGAGCAATGCATCCTGGGCATCAACGGCGAGCGCGCCGGCGGTATCCAGAATCGCCAGCGAGGTGCGCGGATGGGCGGCACGCAGTAACTTTGCGCGCCGCAGGAGCAGCCAACCTCGTGTGCCAGGGGCGGGGTCAGCGGCGCTCATCATTGCGAGCGCTGATTCAAAGTGGCTTGCTGCAGTCAGCCAGGCAACACGCTCGATGCGGCTGCCCGCACGGATGAACCAGTCGACAGCACGCGGATCGAGTGCCTGTCGAAAATGGTGCGCAACCGCCGCAGGCTCGGCGTCCGCATCGGTCATGAGCGCCTCAGCCACGTCTTTATGCCAGGATTGCCGCCGGGTAAGCGAGAGA
>CAYNTE010000131.1:0-8461 GCA_964399615.1 uncultured Thermomicrobiales bacterium | reverse complement strand
TCGCCACGAAATGCCCTCCTCATGCGGGATTACGCTACGGACCGGCCAAGCGAAAAGTGGCCGCTCGCCATTGTAGCCGGAATCCAGCTCAGGATTCGCGGTATCTACTGTGACTGCCCCCACTCGGCAGCGTAGGCGTACAGAATCTCGGCTGTAGGTGTATCGGAATCGAGCCGGATGAGGAAGTCGTCAGCGACCGTGCTGGCCAGACTATCCAGAGCGCTGGAAGCCTGCTGGATATGGAATTGCGCACCGGGGGCCGTCGTGCCGATCGTATCGGCCTCGATCAACGACGGCAGGTACTGCGCTGCGCGTGGCAGACTGGATAGCTCATCACCAGAGTAAAAGTAGTAGGTTATCGGAAATTGCAGGAGGTCATTGCGGACGATCAGAAGTTTGGTGGTGATCTCGTGGTAGAAGGTCGTGATCTCTCCATCATCGAGCCCTAAGCCGGAGAGCCCCTCGGCCCCGGCCTGATTCCAGGTCATGACGATGAGATGGGCGAGCTCTTGACGATGGGAGAGAGTTGGGTAGATCGAGAGTATCCACGAGATGCCCGCTGAGAGCAGCACGAACCCGATTGCCGACTCGACCGGAACCAGGATGCGGAACACGTCTCCGGTCGGGCTGATATCGCCGAACCCCAGGGTCGTCAGGGTGATGAATGAAAAGTAGATCGCGTCGATGATTCCATCCTGGTCACCCGGGTCAAGGTTGGACGCGATCTGAAAGCCTTGGTCTGGCAAGAATGGCCAGTAGATCAGCGCCCAGCCGGCGACCATCGAGGTCGTCCAGTATCCGATGACAGACAGCAGGAGCAGCGGGCCCGTGGTGCCAAGTAAATGCGACCGGCCCACAATCTTGGGAGCCAATCCACGCCAAAGAAACCTGGCGCCCCGGAAGCTGGGGGTCACCCTCTGTCGTGGGTTGAAGAGGGTGGCGAAGATGTCATATGCGGCCAAGAGGATGATGACGGTGCCGATGGCGACCAGTATCATGAGCCCGTCTCCTTGACCGTGTCCGAAGTATCTGGCCCTAGTGTACGGCTGTGGGAATCATTGCCTGTGCGCTATCGTGCTGATGACCTGTGTCATAGTAGCCCTGCACAGTGCCGTTCAACATACCTATATGGAAGGTGAAAACGCAATGGGAATTGATGTCGAGCGCGCGCGGCGCGAGACGCCGGGGACCGAGCATGTGCTGCACTTCAACAATGCCGGGTCGTCTCTGCCGCCTGCGCCAGTGACCGAGGCGGTGATCGAGCATCTCCGTCTCGAAGAGCGTATCGGGGGCTATGAAGCCGCTGCCGAGGCACACGACAAGATTGACCATTTTTACGATGCCGCTGCCCAGCTCATCAACGCCGATCGTGACGAGATCGCCTTCATCGAGAACGCCACCCGCGCCTGGGATATGGCCTTCTACTCGATTCCGTTTAAGGCTGGCGATCGCATCCTGACGGCGCGTTCTGAGTACGCCAGCAATTACATCCCCTATCTCCAGCTTGCCGAGAAGCTCGGTGTTGAGGTGGAGGCCGTGCCGAACGACGAGACAGGACAGCTCTCTGTCGACGCCCTGCGGGAGATGATTGACGACCGCACGAAGCTCATCTCGATCACCCACGTGCCGACCAACGGTGGCCTTGTGAATCCGGCCGAGGAGATCGGGGCCGTGGCGCGGGAGGCTGGCGTTCTCTACCTGATCGATGCCTGCCAATCAGTCGGTCAGCTGCCAGTTGATGTCCGGCAAATTGGCTGCGACATGCTTTCGACGACTGGCCGCAAGTATCTGCGCGGTCCACGGGGCACCGGCTTCCTGTATATACGTCAAGAGCTGGTCGAGCAACTCGAGCCCGTCTTTCTCGATCTTCACGCGGCGCGCTGGACCGGTCCCGACAGTTTCGAGATCGTGCCGGGAGCGCAGCGCTTTGAGAATTGGGAGCGCAACTATGCTGCCAAGATCGGACTGGCGACCGCTATCGATTACGCGCTCGACTGGGGTATCGATGACATCTGGGAGCGGATCCAGCTGCTCGCGACGCGATTGCGCGAGGGGTTGAGCGAGGTACCTCACGTCGAGGTGCGCGACATCGGTGCCGTCAAGGGTGGAATCGTGACCTTCACCGTGGCCGGTGCAGATTATGACAAGCTAAAAGCGCAGCTGGCTGAGCGTCTGATCAATGTCACACTCAGTGGGCCGTCTTCAACGATGCTTGATATGACCGATCGTTCGATTGATCAGCTGGTCCGTGCATCGGTCCATTACTACAACACCGAGGACGAGGTCGACCGTTTTGTCGAGACGATACGGGAGCTTGTCGCATAGGGCATTGCTATAATTGTTCTATTGAGAGGAACTTGAATATGGCCGCGAAGTCTGACACAGAGAACAAGCAGTTGCCTGGCGTCCACTTTCTTACCAAGAAGAAGCGCGTGAGTCATTTGACCGAACGGCGCGTTACTACCTCGGTATAAGCGGTGACGAATTCATCGCCGCATGGGATGCGGGCGAATTCAAAGACAAGGTCGATGGTCCTGATCACGTCAATATTATGAGCGTCGTCATGCTCATTCCGCTCGGCCGCTGAGGTTTCGATTCGTGGCAGGACACTCGCCAGCGTTAGCAGTCCATCAATATCGAGATCCACTGCAGCAGATCCTATTTCGTGTTACAAGCAAAGTGTTGAATGTCTTTGGTGGGTACTACGTACGATCCGAACCATTTCGGATGGTACTCGGCGATGTTCTTCCGGTGGCACTCGGCGGACCGTCAGAACTCACTCTTTCAATAATCCAGTATTACCGGATAGTGGAAACTTCTCTGCCGGATGGGCCGTGGATGGTCTCCTTTGTGGGATACCAATATCTCGTGGGCCGTCAGACTGGTGAATACCTAGTTGCCTATCATTGGCATCCCCACGGCCAAAGCACAACCACCTGGCCCCATCTCCATATTGAAGCTGGTGCCCGGTTGGGATTTCGGCCTTTGACTCGCGCTCATCTGCCGACTGGTGACGTCACCGTTCGAGATATCGTGCGGATGTTGATCCAGGATTTCGGCGTTGAGCCTCGCCGCGACGACTGGCGTGAGATCGTCAACGTCATCTAGTTCTGCATCCTCCACGACAACTGAGGGGTTCACGAAGTCGCCTAAACGGGCGACAATGGGTTGGGTACGTCTCCGAACACGAACGAGAGAAGTATGAGGAGTTAGGGATGAGCGACACTGGATTTCCACTGATCTTCGATGGGCACAACGACACGGTGATGGGACTCGCACAGGGCGAGCGATCGTTCTTCGAGCGCAGCGACACCGGCCATATCGACTTGCCCAGGGCGCGTGAGGGCGGGCTCGGTGGCGGCTTCTTCGCTGTCTATATTGGCGATCCCGCTGCACACGAAGCGCTCGAAGAAGCTCGACGCACCGGCGCCGACATCGACGAGGCCATGCGTGAATGGGCCAAGGCGTACCAAGATCCCAAGAATTTCCCCGAGCCGATGGCGCTCGAGTATGCCCAGAACCAAGCGCTCAAATTGCTCGGCACATTGTTCCAGGTCGAGCAGCAGTCAGAGGGGCAGGTCAAGATCGTGCGCACTGCCGCAGAACTGGAAGAGTGCCTGGCGGACGGTACCTTTGCCATGGAGTTGCACTTCGAGGGCGCAGAGCCGTTTGACTTCGATGGATATGCGCTCGATGTTTTCCATGCTGCGGGGCTGCGATCTGTCGGGCTGACTCACTCACGCCGCAACCGCTTTACCGAAGGCGTACCGTTTGCGTTTCCATCTTCGCCCGACACTGGCGCGGGTCTAAACGAGCACGGTAAGGAGCTGGTGAGACAGCTCAACGCGCGCAAGATCTTGATTGACCTCTCGCATATCACCGAGCAAGGGTTCTGGGACGTTGCTGAGCTCACCGATGCACCACTAGTCTGCACGCACTCGAATGTCTGGGAGCTCTGCAAATCGCCACGCAACCTGACCGACAAGCAGCTCGATGCGGTCAAGGACAGCAACGGTGTCGTTGGTCTCAACTTCCACGTCGGGTTCCTGCGTGAGGATGGCGCGTTCGATGGGGATGCGACGCTTGAGGTAATGGCTGACCACACGATGTATATGGTCGAGCGCATGGGTGTCGATCACGTGGCGATGGGTTCCGACTTCGACGGTGCAACGATGCCCAGCGAGTTGAAAGACGCAGCCGGTCTGCCGAAGCTGATGCAGGCCATCAAGGACCGCGGAGTCAGTGATGATGACCTGACCAAGATCGCCCACGGCAACTGGGTGCGCGTCTTCCGTGAGACTTGGGGAGAGTGATATCAATGAGCGACGGACTACCTCCGATCTTTGACGGCCACAACGACACGGTGCTCTCGATGCGCCGGACGGGTCGATCATTCTTTGAAGCTGGCGCGCCAGACACAGCCTCGGCCTACGCTGGTGGCGATGGCGGACACCTCGACCTCCCGCGCGCCAGGCAGGGTGGGTTCGGCGGTGGATTCTTTGCCGTCTATGTCCCGCCGCAGCCGGACCACGAAGGCATGATGGATGTTGATTATGCCCAGTCGCACGCGCTTGAATCGCTTGGCCACCTGATCCGCACCGCCAATGAGTCCGGTGGGCAAGTCAAGGTGGTGACGACGGCGGCGGAGATCCAGGAGTGTCTATCCAACGGCACGTTGGCGATGGAGTTGCACCTTGAGGGCGCAGAGCCAATCGATGCTGACCTGAAGGCCCTTGATGTTTTCTACGCCGCGGGAGTGCGGTCGCTCGGCATCACCCACAGCCGGCCGAATATCTTCGCGCACGGTGTCGAGGGTGGTTACCCGTCTTCGCCAGACACCGGGCCAGGCCTGACCGATTTGGGCAAGGAACTGGTCAAGCGCTGCAACGAGCTTGGTGTCGTCATCGATCTCTCTCACCTCAACGAGAAGGGCTTCTGGGATGTCGTTGAGCTGAGCGAGGATCCGCTGGTGGCGACGCACTCAAATGTCCACGCGATCTGCGCTCATCCACGCAATCTGACCGTCGAGCAGCTCGATGCGATCCGCGACTCCAACGGCATCGTCGGCCTGAACTTCGCGATCAGCTTCTTGCGGCCGGATGGCGAGCGCAATCCTGACACGCCGATCAGTGTGATGGTCGACCACATCGAGTATCTGGTTGACACGGTCGGCATCGATCGCGTCGCAATCGGCTCGGACTTCGACGGCACGATCGTGCCGACCGAGATCGCCGACGCCACCGGTCTGCCGAAGCTGCTACGCGCCATCGAGGAACGAGGTTACACGGGGGAAGCGCTCGAGAAAATCGCCTGGAAGAACTGGGTGCGAGTCTTGCGCGCGACGTGGGGCGAGTAGCTGGCTGGGTTGCCGGCTGAGTACAGTAGGAGGATGTCGAGGCGGGACACGTACCGCTAATCCTCTGATGTGTCGGTTAACTCCAGCCCAAACTCATCCCGCAGTAGCTGCCGGTCGTGGAGGTCGTTGCTGTCGAACGGATAGCCGGTCTTCCCCTTGAGTGATAACTCTGGACTGAGGCAGTGCACCTGGCGACCACCGATTGTGCCGGTCGCCTTCAGGTCCGGAGCGGGATAGGTGTATGGCTCACCGTCGAGTGCAAGTTGGATGGCATTACCCTCGTCGTCCCAGTCGACTGGATGCATGTCGATCGAAAGCCCGTCTCGCCGGCGGATCACGATTGACGCTGGGCGCTCGTCTAGCACGACGTAGAATCCGATCTCCTCGAAGAGCTTGATTGAGTGTTCGAGATCGGCCCGTCCAATCACGAGGTCGAGATCTTCGTGGGGTCGTGTCTGCCGGCCGACCAGCGCATCGACTCCCCAGCCACCGTCGACCCAGACGTCGATGTTGGCCTCATCGAAGCGGTCCAGAATCGCGATGACGTCTTCGGCTTCCATGACGCCCTCTTCGGTGGCCACACGTTCGGCGACGATCTGGCCGTTGCCGATGGGAGTCAGCACCGACTCAAAATCTGTGGAGTGGTCGATCAACCGTTTGAACTTCGCGATCTGATCAGCGTGCGAGACGGCGTTGTCGGCGATGAGCATCCCTCCATGCCGGAGTGAGCGCAGGATGTGCGACCAGTAGGAGCGGTAGTAGAGCCGCTCGGCGTCGAGGAAGATCAGGTCCCAAGAATTGACTGGGCTGCGCTCCAGCGTCAGATAGGCATCTTCATGAAGCGTATCGACATGGTCCAGCAAACCCGCCCTGATCAGATTGGTGCGCGCCTGGTCGATACGCCCGGCCTCAGTCTCGACGGTCGTTACCCTGCCACCGATCGATCGAGCGGCATCGGCGAGCCAGATCGTTGAGTAGCCATTCGACGTGCCGATTTCAAGGATGCGACGGGCCTTGGACGTGCGCACCAGAATCGCCAGGAACTGACCGGTATCCGGCGTGATGTTGCGTAGTTTCGCCAGCCGGTCCGGCGCTTCACGGTCGTACTGTGCACCGTACGTGGCAAGCTCCTGCAGCAATTCCCGAATCTCCGGATCCATGTCGCCTCCCTACGCGTTCGATCTAGTCTACAGATCTCTCTGCGTAGCGATTAAGACATCCTTCCACCCGAATCCATGCCGCTGGGGCGTAACCTTTGTGGCGCACACCCGCTGCACTGGAAGGAGACCACGACGTGACGAACTATGTGCCCTCAACTGATCAACTGGTCGTGGAGGTGTTCGTCCGGGATATCGAGCGAACGCGGAAGTTCTACACCGAGCTGGGCTTTACCGTGCACAGCGAGAAGGAAGGCTTTCTGGAGGTCACTTGGGAGGGACACAAGCTCTACTTTGACGAGCAACCTGATCAAGTGGAGATCCCGGATCGTCCTCAGGCTAACGTGCGTGTGATGGTGCCAGACGTGGATCGCTATTGGGCGCGGTGTCAACAGATCGGCGCCCGGGTCATCAAACCGATTGCCGACCGCGAATACGGCCTGCGTGATTTCACCGTCGCAGACCCCGATGGCTTTGGCGTCCGGTTCGGAACCCGAATCTAGGTCCCCGCAACCGCATCACCCGGCGCGGTTCCAGTCGGAATCTGAGCATCGCGGGCAAGCTGTTGATAGGTAGCCATATCCTGATCGCTCGCAACGACAGCGGGTCCGCGCTGGACCATCGCGGCGACAGCGTCCTCGACGGCTGGATACCAACCTGCACCAACCGCGGCCAGGCAGGCGACACCGACGAGCCCTTCCTCCTGATCGCTGCGCTCGATCGGTGCTTGCAGCAATGCGCTCAAGATCTGGACCAGCAGCTTGTTGGATTTCGCACCGCCCGTCACAAGATACCGTTCAATCGGTGCTCCTGCCCTGGCTGCCATCCGGCAGAGACCAAGAAACGCATTTCCAGCACCTTCGAGAGCGGCGCGATAGACAGTTTGCGGATCGTGCCCTGCCTCAAGCGCTCGGCCTGCAAGCGCTGCGGCTTCCTCGGCCGAGCCACTCGCGCGGACCGGAATCTCAAGGCCATTACACCCTGGTGGAACATGAAGCGCTTGAGCGGTCAGGGCTTCATGCTGCTCAATCGGCGATCTGTTCCCATCTCCGTAAACGGTTCGTACGACTGCATCGAGCTGCGGGGCGAGGCCGGTGATATCGCGTACCAGCGCCCAGCGATCGTCGGTAATCGTGTAACCAAATCGTCGTGGCAGACGCGCACCAGTGACAACGCGCAGCACACCGTTCGTTCCGAGCGTAATACAGCCATCGCCAAGCTGAATCGCGCCGATGCCCAAGTTGGCCGCAGCGCCATCGTGAGTGCCGGTGACGATCGGCGTGCCTGCGGGAATTGAGAGAGCCCTTGCTGCGGGCTGGGTCAACCGTCCGGAGATGGCGCAATCGTCGTGGACGGCCGGGAACGCAGTTTGCGGCAGGCCAGATAGTTCTGCGGCCTCAACTGGCCAGCTGTCTTGCACCGGTCCTCCCGCGTGACTCGTCATCCAGTTGCCAGTGAGCCGCAGCATCAACCAGCTGTGGAGATTGCCTGCGCGCTCTATAGCTCGCCAGCGGTCAGGGTAGGCATCGCGCAACCAGCGCAGATTCCCGATCAAGTCGATAGCATATCCATAAGCGAATGGTCCTAGCGCTCCCCAGATGTCGCTGGTGTAGCACGCTTCGATGACCGCTCGGCCTGCCCCGGCACTGGCATCGTGAGCGATGCCGACCGGCTGGTCATCGCTGTCGAGCCAGATTCCGGTTGCCTTGTGCGCTGTGACGGCGATGGTACTTGGATTTCGATGGTTGCCGGTAGCGCGGAGCTGCTGTTCAGCCTCTTTCGCGGCTTTGAGACAGCCACGCCAGATGCGATCGAGATCGCTGGCATTGTGCCCGAAGAGCGGTCCACCACGGACATAGCTGCGCCCTTCGGCAACAATCGAGCCTCGCGGTCCGATGTATGCCGCCTTGGCCCAGGTCGTGCCGATGTCGAGAGCCAGTACCAGCTC
>CAYNTE010000130.1:0-8563 GCA_964399615.1 uncultured Thermomicrobiales bacterium | reverse complement strand
GCCTCATAGCCTCATAGCCTCATAGCCTCATAGCCTTGATGCATCGAGAGGACTTGCGCTATGAATCATTTGATCTTCTGGTTAACCACCCGAGTGATTACCTCATTGACCATTGCTCTGGTCTTGTCGCTGGTTACCTCGCTAGCTATTGCAGCATGGGACCAGCCCGCCCCCCCTGCACCTCCACCACCAGGCCACACTCAACAGACACACGATGTGCTCTTTATGCCGGGAGATCCGTGGGATGGTCAGGGCCAACAGGGCCTCTCGCAGGACGATGCTGAGCAATTCAGTGACTATCCAACCTATTGGCTCGGCGAGGAGTTTGCAGGCTACAACCTGCAAGCCATCATCCGCGAGGATTACCAGCCGGAGCCACCGATCCCTGCCTATGAGGCGATGGATAGCCTAGGTTTTGGCTACGGTGACTGCGTGATTCCAGAGGGGGCGAGCGCCTGCTCCGTGCCTATTCTGATTAAGACTGAGCCGATCTGTCTCACTCGGCCTGAGACTGTGGCTCCAGTCGCAAAAGCGAGCGAGCTGGAAACGACTCGTGGCGGCGCCCAGGTGTTGCGCTTCGCTGATGGCCATATGCGGCTATGGACGGGCAACGTAAGCATCTATCTCAGCGCGTCGGTGGATTATGATCTCACGATCCAGATGGCTTCCGAACTGGTGGGGTTCAATACTGACCTCTCCGCGAGTGAGGATCTGCCCGCGCCAGATTTCAGTAGCTGTTCACCGCCAGGTGAATCGCTGGAGACCGCGACGCCATGATAGCCCGCGCACAGCAGCTGCTGTCGTTCGATTGATGAATTGCGAGGTGACGTATGAGCGGAGCGAACCACAATCTGAATTTCCGGATCCCAACGGCAGGGTTGTTCCAAATGAAGGTCAGCACTATCCTGCGGTTGGTGCTGGCCACGATTGGGGGGACTCTCCTCGCCTACGCTATCACTCGTGACTCCTTACCCATCTCTGAAGTGATGGCGATCTTCCTGATTGGGTTCCTCCCGGGGCTCATCAGTGGCTCGTGGTGGTCGGTTCCAATAGCTCCACTGACCCTCGTCTCGGGTGTGGAGCTTTGGCAACGTACTCACCCTTGTGAGAACTGCAGACCAAGCGAGGGTGGCATCCCACTCCTGTTCACGTTGCTCTTCCTTCTCGTCGTCGTGATTGGTGCACCTGCCCTGAGTGCAGCGCTTGGAGTGGTTTGCTCGAAGTTGATCCCTTCATATCTCGACCCTGTCGCGGAAAACTTCGTTGCCGATCGCCCCGATATCGTTCTAGGTGTCGCCATTCCGATCATCCTGCTACTGATCGGGTTCCCGCTGCATGTGCTTGGTGTCTTTCATCTGACCAACTTGATGATTCTTGCGGTCTGCCTGCTGACGGTTGGCTTTGTGGCTGGAGCGTCGCTGCTGGGCTGGCAATCCATCGGCTATGCTGCGCTGCTCGGATTGCCTCCGCCGTTCCTCATGGCGCTGATCTCGTTTCTCTACGCTCCGCTCATCGATGTCGCCGTCACGATGCTGCTCTGGGCGGTGCTCCCGGCGATGGTTGGGGCGGTGATTGGGGTCGTCGTTTCTCGGTTTGCCTCCTCTCAGAGAGATCCTTCGGTTGGTGCAGGATGATCTGGGTAGCAGCCCTCTGAGGCTGAGGTCTGGAGATATGAAGGATTTCTCACAAGAGGAGGAGCAACAACTGCCGTCGTCCGCGATGCACGCCTACACCAATTGTCTCCCGAGGGCTTTGGCGAAGGATCTCTCGGGAGATTGTGACGGTATGGGGACGTTGGTCTTGGTTGTCAGACCGGGTGAGAGATCCCTCGACTTCGCTCGGGATGACAATTGGAGTGGCCTTTCAATGGGGATGATGTCAGTCGTTGTCAGGTCTCCGGAGAGATTCCTCGGCTAGCGCTCGGGATGATTTCTAACGTGGTCTTGATATACAGATGTTTGCATACGTGGCGTCCCTGAGTTCGACAATTTCGTAGGACGGGCTAGCCCTCTTGCTCTTCATCATGAGATGAGAACGTCACCGCCGGCGTCGGGCGCTCGTTGACCATCAGCTGGAAGACATCGGGGCGGGCGTAGTGGCCGGTGACGTCGAAATCGAACTTGCCGCGGGCGATCTCGTCGAGATCCAGCTCGGCCGTCAGAATCGTCTCGCCTTCGTAGTCGGGACCCGCCAGCACCTGGCCCAGCGGTGAGATGATGCACGAGCCTCCGCGCGACATGACCTCGTTGGGGTCGTCGATGCCAGCGTCGTAATCATCTGGGTAGTCACTGCGCTTGGCGTACTGGTTGCACGAGAGCACGAAGCAGCGACCCTCGCAGGCGATATGCGTCATCGTCGCCAGCCAGGTGTCGCGCTGGTCGGCCGTCGGCGCGCAATAGATCTGGATGCCCTTGGCGTAGAGCGTCGTGCGCAGCAGCGGCATGTAGTTCTCCCAGCAGATCGCCGCGCCGAGCTTGCCAAGCTCGGTCTCAAGCACCGGCAAGGTCGAACCATCGCCGTAGCCCCAGACCAGCCGCTCGGCTGCAGTCGGCATCAGCTTGCGATGTTTGCCGAGATACTCGCCGTCCGGCCCGAAGAAGAGCACGCAGCAGTAGAGCGTGCCGCCGTCGCGCTCGATCACGCCCATCACCAGATGCAAGCCCGCATCACGTGCAATCTGGCTCAGCCGGTCGACGGCCGGACCGGGCACATCGACCGATGACTCCCAATAACGACGGAAATCCTCTCGCCCCTTGGCTGTGCGCGACCCAACCGGCGAGCCGAACGAGAGACCGCGCGGGTAACCAGAGACGAACGCCTCAGGAAAGACTGCAAGCTGCGCACCCTCGCCAGCCGCCTCCATTGCCAGCCGTTCGGCCTTATCCAGCGTCGCGTCGCGATCAAATGCAACCGAAGCCGCCTGCACCACCGCCGCCCGGATCACCGTCATCGTTTTGATCCTCTCAGCACATGCAACGTCGTTAGGTCCCTGACGATTGTAGTGGAAGGCAGCGAACCGTCCGGCGGTCATTAAGTCAAGATATGCTACCGTTCACGTGATGGCACAACATGGTCAACATCCAGGTCGCATGCAAGCATTCCCTCGCAGCCTCACGAGTTTCGTTGGGCGAAAGCGCGAGCTGGGTGAGATTGCGACACAGCTTGCCGATCCCGGTTGCCGGCTGTTGACGCTGGTCGGCCCCGGTGGAGTGGGCAAGACACGGCTGGCAGCCGAAACAGCCGCGCAGGTTGCCGGTTTGTTCCCCGACGGTCTGTGGTTCGTGTCGCTTCAAGCCGTCGATTCGCCGGATCGCCTCATCCCCACCATCAGAGGCAGTCTTGCAATTGCGCCTTCCCGCCATATCGACCCGCTACAGGCCGTGAGCCAGCGGTTGCAGGGGCAGAGCGCGCTACTCGTGCTCGATAATCTGGAACATCTGCTGGATGGCGCTGGCTCGCTGGTTACCCTGCTCCAGCAAACCGAGAGCGTGAAATTGCTGGTGACATCGCGCGAGAGACTCAATCTCGATGGTGAGTGGCGCTACGAAGTCGAGGGGTTGGATGTCCCATCGAGCTCCGGCCCGCTCGTTTCAGCGCGGGAGGATGCCGTACAGCTCTTCATCGAGCGCGCTCGACAGGCGCGCCACGGTTTTGTGCCGGAGCCGGAAGCTGATGAGATCGTGCGCATCTGCCGGCTGGTGAACGGTATGCCGCTGGCCATCGAGCTTGCGGCCCGCTGGCTTGGCGCGATGGACTGCGCCGCGGTTGCCCGCGAGATCGAGCTCCACCTCGACTTCCTGGCTAGCGATCAGCGTGACCTGCCGGAGCGGCACCGCCAGATGCGGGTCGTCATCGACCACTCTTGGCAACAGCTCAGTGCGCAGGAACAAGACGCCTGCATGCGACTCTCGGTCTTTCGGGGTGGCTTCCAGCGCGGCGGCGCCGAAACAGTCGCTGGCGCCGCATTGCATGAGCTGAGCGGGCTGGTGCATAAATCACTCCTGCACTGGGATCCTCAGCAACATCGCTACCAGATGCACGAGCTGCTGCGTCAATATGCCGCCGAGATGCTCGCGAACTCACCAGACATCGAACGCGCCACTCGCAATGCCCACTGCTCCTACTTCGCCCATCTCCTGCATGACCGCTTCGATCTGATCCTCGGCAACTGGCGTCGCGAGGCGATCCCGGAGATCGAGGCGCAGATCGACAACATCCGGCTTGCATGGTCCTGGGCAATCCGGCAAGGGAAAACGCATGAGATCCGTATGATGGCTATCCCCCTCTGCGAACTCTTCCAGATCAACGGGCGGTACGCCGAGTCGGTAGCTATCCTCGATCAAGCCATCGCGCACGGCGGCGAGCTACAACGCGATGACGAGTCGATACTGGCTCACTTGCTCACGCGCCGGGGAAGCATCCTCATTCGACTGGGTCAGATTGCTGCGGCCGAGCACGCATTGCTCGAAGCTCAAGCCATGTACGATCGCCTGGACGTGGCTCGCGCTCCAGGGCAGAATTCCGATCCCGCGTTCTCCCTCGGTCTGATCGCGCTGATCTCCGGCGACTATGCCAGAGCCGAAGCGCTGGGAGATCAGGTGCGCAGGCGGAGCGAGGCGAACGGCCACCAGCTGAATCTTGAAGTCGCCCGATACCTGCTGGCGAGGGCGGCGCTGGAGCAAGGCCAGATCGAACGCGCGCAGCACCACGCTCAGCTAGCCCACGACATAGCGCGTCGCGTTGATGATCAATGGTTCCTGGCTCACTGCCTCACCACGCTCGGTGACATTGCCGTGGCGTTCGAAGACCTCGAAGCTGCCAAGCGCTACTACGTCCTTGCCCACGAGATTCGCGACGCCTTCAACGATCTGGAAGGGAAAGCGCTGGTGCTGGTCGCGCTCGGCAGCATCGCGGCTGCGCAAAAAGATTATGTCGAGGCGCGTCGCCTCTGCCAGCGAAGCCAGGAGCTCTACCAACGCACTGGTGACAAAGGTGGACTCGCGAATGCGCTGAATAGCCTGGCTCGAGCCGAACTCGGACTCGGAGAGCCGGAGCGTGCTGCCAGCCATTTGCTCGTGGCCTTACAACTCGCGCTGGAGATCCAGTACGTGCCGCTTATCCTGGAAATCTGCCTGCGAGCTGGTCACCTTTACCTACATACCGCAGATATCCAGCATGGGCTGGATCTGCTGGCGTTCGTCTGGGGACACCCCGGCAGCCCGGACTCGCTGCGCACCCAGGTTGAACAGATCTTCAGTCACGATCGCGCCGATCTTGCTCCAGCATTTCTGGCAGCGCGAAGCAGAACTGTCTCCCCAGACGAGCTCGACGATGTGACCCGTCAGCTGCTCACCGATCTCTCACAACCTGCCGGCAGGCCGCCCCAAGCGAGTCGCGAGGAAGTCATTGAGCCGTTGAGTAGCCGGGAGCAGGAAGTGCTGGCGTTGATCGCCCTCGGTCTCACCAATCAGGAGATAGCCGGCCGTCTGAATGTCAGCGCCAATACCATCAAGACCCACATCCAGCATATCTACGGCAAATTAGGAGTCAGCAATCGCATCGCCGCCATCAATCGCGCTCAAGCGCTCCACTTGCTCTAGCGGAATTCATCCCCCCTTCCTCACCCCATTCACCCCTTCGGATGATGAGATCCGCCGCTGAGATATCTATTCTGAGACCTAGGACGACAACCGAAGATTCCGGGGATGGAGATGAGCGTATGAGCTCCAGGACTCAAGCGACAAGCCAGGCCAGCTTTGCGGCCCTTCGGCAACGGTTTCACGGGCAGATCATCGGTCCCGATGACGCAGGATACGATGATGCACGGCGCGTCTGGAACCATATGATCGACCGGCGACCCGCCTGTATCGCCCGCTGCGCCAGCGTTGACGATGTCGTTGCCGCGGTCAACTTCGGGCGCGAGCAGCGGTTGCCGATTGCGGTGCGCGGGGGCGGTCATAGCGTCGCTGGACTCGGCACCGTCGACGATGGCATCGTCATCGATCTCTCGCTGATGCGGCGTGTTGATGTTGATCCCGAGGCCAGAATTGCCCACGTACAGGGCGGCGCAACCCTCGCCGATGTCGACCACGCCACCCAGCAATACAATCTCGTGACGCCGACCGGCAACGTCTCGGAGACGGGTATCGCCGGCCTCACGCTCAGTGGCGGGCTCAGCCACATCCGGCGCAAGTTCGGTATGAGCGTCGACAACCTGCTCGCGGTCGAGATCGTGACCGCCGGTGGCCGCCGGCTGCGGGCCAGCACCGACGAGAATCCCGATCTCTACTGGGGTGTGCGCGGTGGTGGCGGGAACTTCGGCATCGTCACCAGCTTCGAATTCCAGCTGCACGAGCTTGGCCCAGAGGTCGCCATGGTGGTGATGATCTACCCCGAGGCGATGGGTCGTGAGGTGATGCGGACCTGGCGAGATTGGAGTCGCGTTGCGCCGGACGAATTCTGTCCTGACTTCCTCTTCTGGAATATCCCGGCCGCCCCGCCATTCCCAGAGCCGCTGCATGGCACGCCGGTCGCGATCGCCAGCGCCATGTACGCTGGTCCCGCTGAGGAGGGGCTGAGGCTCGCGCCGCAGTTTCCGGAGCTCGGCGAACCGCTCATCAATATGACCGGCATCATGCCCTATCTCGCGGTACAGAGCCTGTTCGACCCGTTCTTCACCAAGCAGCTGCGGCAGCATTACTACTGGAAGTCGCTCTATCTGGACGATCTGAGCGACGAGGCGATCGATATCTTCGTCGACCACGCTTTGGCCCGACCATCGCCGAAGACGCTGGTCACGATGCGAACCCTCGGCGGTGCGATCAGCGCGATTCCCAACGACGCCACTCCGGTTGCTAATCGCGAGGCAAAGTATCTCTTCAGCGCGGACGCCAGCTGGGCGGACCCCGCCGATGACAAGGCGAACATCAGCTGGATGCGGAAATTCTGGGGTGATATGCATGCGGTCTCCGACGGTGGCGTCTACCTCAACTTTGCTGGGCTCAACGAGGAGGGCGACGCCCTGACCCAATCTGCCCATCGCGCCAACCAGGCACGGCTCGCCGAGATCAAGCGTCGCTACGACCCCGACAACCTCTTCCGCATCAACCACAACATCAAGCCCGCGCCGTAACGCGCTTGTTGAGCAGAGCACGCTCGGACTGGGTATCGGTTTCGGCCGGTATCCAGCCCGAGCTTTCGGTTGCATGCCATGATTGGATCATCGTGCTTGTAGTGACGAAAGCAACGGTCCGGGCATCTGCTTGAATCGAGGGACGATGAAGTCAGCGACACGCACGTTCTGGCAGCGCTGGGTCGCGCACGTCTGGCTGGTCCAGGCGATCTACTACATCCCAACTGGCATCTGGGCGGTGGGGCATATCCGCTCGTTCCAGAAGTTGACTGGCCCGAAGACCGATCTCTGGCTGGTCAAGGCTGTTGGCCTGCTCGTCAGTGCCGTCGGTGCCGGCATCGGCCTGGCGGGTTGGCGCAACCGCATTACCCCCGAGATCACGGTCATCGCGGTTGGCTCAGCCGCCAGCCTTACCGCCATTGACCTCACCTACACCGCCCGACGCCGCATCTCCCTGATCTACCTGGGCGATGCACTGATGAATCTGTTGATTATTGCGGGGTGGGTATTGAGGGCTTCGAAGGCGCGCAGGGATTAGGCGATATCGTCGCTCAAGAATGCCTCAAGCTGACGCTGCAACTCGGGCACTCGAAATTGGATGATGTCCCAGAGAACGTTGGTATTGATCGTCGGATAGGCATGGATCAGGATATTGCGCAAACCAACGACCCTCCGCCATTCGACCTCAGGTATTTCGTCACGAATTTTGGGCGGGATATGCGTTGCGGCTTCCCCGATGATTTCGAGATTTCGAATGGTGGCGTCGTAGATGAGTCTATTCTCGATGAATTCGGATTTGGAAATGTCAGATGTATAAATGCGTATCTGCTGGCAAAAGTCGAGCATGTCATTCAGGTATTCACGCCAATCACGAGATTGCAATTGCGTCTCGCTCAATATAAGGGCGGAATGCCGGACGGACGGCATCATGCATCACGAGATCAACATCGCGATTGAATAGATCCTCCAAGAAGAATTTGAGATCCATGTAGTTCGCGAAGGTCTCGTGGTCTTCGCGGAATTCGACCAATACATCGAGATCACTATCTTCACTGAACTCATCGCGCGCGATCGAGCCGAAGATCGAGAGTCTCTTGATACCGAAGCGCTGCTGAATCTCTTCTCGATGCTTGGCGAGTTCATCCAGCACATCTTGCCGCCTCATGATGTTCTCCGTTCGCTGGGCCGGATTGGGCGAGATTGATGCCGTAATTGTATCTATCGCGGCAAACAATCACGCTAGCCCTAGAGACAGGGCTAGCGTGATCCAAACAGGTAGGAAGTGGGAGGATTTAGTCCTCCTGGTAGTACTCCTGACCCAGGTGCGTGATCTGGTCCTCACCCATCATCCAGCGCAGGGTGTTCTTGAGTTTGGTCTGCTGGATGAAGATGTCATGCTCCGGATAGATCTCGGCGGCGTGCTGCGGGCTC
>CAYNTE010000129.1:0-8595 GCA_964399615.1 uncultured Thermomicrobiales bacterium | reverse complement strand
CCAGAGCAGGCCGCTAGCGCTCGATCAATTGTCGATCGACTTGGGGAGAAATATGCCGCTGGCGCTTCTCGATGCCCAGACTTCTGAGAGGCAGTATCGAACGACCTGTTGAGATGGTCATCCCGAGGAATTCGAGGGATCGTTTCGGAAAACCGACAACGCCTACCAGCGTCCGTCCTAAGCGACAACACCCCTCGTCATCCTGAGCCTGTCGAAGGATCTCTCAGGAGATCGTGAACTCATGCCAGCGTTCGCCTTGGTTGCCAGTACGGCTGAGCGGAGCCTGTCCTAATAACGTGGGAGTTGCATTGCCATGTCCGAGATGCGAGCCTTCCCCGGACCCCAATCCCTACCCAATCAACCCCTGCAGCGCCTGCACGAAGAACGCCACGTGCGCCAGTTGTGCGATGCCTAGCGCCAGGGCAGCCGGACGCACCACCATCGAGCCCGCGTTGTATGAGACATTTGGAGACACCAGCGCGCCAATCACCGCCACCTGGGCAAGCAGCGCCCCCACGATGAGGTGTGGAGGCAGGGCAGCACTCACAGCCAGCCCCACAATAATCAGCGACATTCCCAGCGAAAATGCGATCTCCGTCACCAGCAGAACGATCTCACCTCGCCCCAGGCGCTCGTCACCCTGGTCCGCTTCCGCCTCCAGTGCGAGCGGAACAGCGTGGTCTCGCGCAGACGATCCAACCGCTGCGCCAAAGGCAAATGTCATCGAGCGCAATGCCAACAACAACAAGCCGGTGGCCGCGCAGATTGCGATCCAAAAGAACATCGACGGTGCTCCAGATATGTTCCCGATGCCAGAACCCGCTGTCCTGCCCCCTCCTCACTACCTTTAACGAACAAGAAGGCTCGCGGATTCGTCAGCATTGTGGATGGCATCTGGCAACCACGTAGAATCAGCTCAGAACGCGCTGGCGCAGTGGAAGGATCGAAGGCTCCCATGGACGATGTGACGCAACGCATCGAGGAATGGCTCCGGCAGCAAGTCGCATTGGCGGGCGTCAATGGCGTCGTGCTTGGTCTCAGTGGCGGCATCGATTCCGCCGTGGTCTGTGGTCTCTCTGCGCGTGCCCTGGGCGCCGAAAATGTGCTCGGTCTGGTCATGCCCGCCCACTCCAGCGAAGCCGATGTCGAGCATGGCATCTTGACCGGCGTGACCTTCGGCGTCGAACATCATGTCGTCGATCTCTCCGATCTCTACGACGCCTTCATCGCCCTACTCCCCGAAGGCAGCCAGATGGCCGACGCCAACATCAAGGCCCGGCTGCGGATGATCACCAACTATCACTACGCCAACACCCTCAACCGCCTGGTCGTCGGCACCGGCAACAAGAGCGAGCTGACCATCGGCTATTTCACCAAGTACGGCGACGGTGGCGTCGATCTGCTTCCGATCGGTGGACTCCTCAAGACCCAGGTCCGCGAGATCGCGCGGCAGATCGGCGTTCCGCAGGTCATCATCGATCGCGCGCCGTCGGCTGGGCTCTGGGAAGGACAGACTGACGAGGGCGAGATGGGCCTGACTTACGAACAGCTCGATGCCACTATTTCTGCGCTAGAGCGCGGTGACACCAGCGCCATCGATTCCGACGTGCTCGCCAGAGTCCAGGCCATGCATGATGGCTCAGCCCACAAGCGGCGGCTCGCTCCGATCTGCAACCTGGGCGACATAGATGATGCGTCTTGATGTACGCTGTCGCATATCGCGCCGTGCTGAAGTAACCTAGTCCAGCGGAATCCAGCGCTGATACCACTCCGCAACGCGCCGGTGCAGATCAACCACATGCTGGTGCTCCTGCAGGCCGTGCGGCTCGCGAGGGTAGGTCACCATCTCCACCTCGACGCCGTACTTTTTGAGTCCCCGGTGCATGAAGATCGCCTGATTCAGCGGCACCCGTGCGTCCTGCTCGCCGTGCAGAATCAGCGTCGGCGTTCGCGCCCGGTGGACATAGGAGATCGGCGACCACTTGTCGAATTCGTGCGGGCCGATGCCGGTGTACGGGTTGCCTCCACCAAGTGCTTGCTCGAACGTCTCCATGTCGCTCGTGGCGACCATCATGCCCCAATCGCTCACCCCAGCGCCCATGATGGCGCACTTGAAGCGCGGCCCCTCATCAGGATCGTCATGGCCGATTGCCCAGGCGGTCATAAATCCACCCTGGCTCCAGCCACCGACGCCCATTTTGCTTGGATCGATAACACCCTCATCCACTAGCATGTCGATCCCAGCCACAATATCTTCCCAGTCCTGATCGCCCACCGAACCCGCCACCGCGCTGGCGAATGCCTCACCGTGGCCGAGACCACCGCGTGGGTTCGGCATGAAGACCAGATACCCCTGAGCCGCCAACCAGTGCGCAAATGGCCGTGGGAAGAAGAACGCATTCGGCCAGCGTCCATATGGCCCACCGTGCAGCGAGACCGCCGTCGGCAGCGGGCCATCCTCCCGGCTCTTGCCATGCGGGAAGAGCAAGATGCCATCGAGCGTGAAGCCCGCCCGCTCCCAGGTCACCACCTCCGTCGGACCGAGATCCAGCTCCTCGAAGGCGGCCTGGAAGCTGCTCAGTCGTGTCAATCCGTCGCCCAAATTTGTTGCATAGACCTCATTCGGGCAGCTCGGCGTCGCCACCGACAGCACGCCAGTCGACCCATCGTCGCTGATCGAGATCCCTACCGCATCGCCAACGATATGCGTGACCGGCTCAAACGCTCCCGACTCCAGATCAAGCCGGTAGATGTCTGACTCTACTCCCCTATGCACCACTGCGTGGAAATGCTCTGCATCCTTCCCGCGTCCAAGCGCCATCACGCAAGCAGGCAAATCCGCAGTCAGCAATCGTGGCTCTGCCCCCGGCGTTGCCTCGATGGTCCAAATCTGTTGCGAACTCACTGCAGGCACCGGACCGGCCGACGCCAGATAGGTGATCGACGTCCCGGCCCTATCCCAGACCAGGTTGTGACAGCGCCGGTCGAGATGCGCGATCGTTGCAACTTCGAGGCTGTCCAGATCCACCAGCACCAGCTCCACGGTCGTCACCATCGACTCCAGCGTCGGCAGCTCGCTGGATACCAGCGCCAGCCTGTCGCCCGATGGTGAGGGTGCGATGATCGAGATGTGCCGGTTGCCGAGTTCGATATCGCGCAGTTCTTTGCTTGCGATATCCAGAATCGCCAGCCGCCCGAAAGGCCAGAACTCGCCGTATACGTTCGCGTCGTCGCCTGTCTTCTCGCGCTGCTTCTGCTCTTCTGGGTCACGTGCATCGGGAATCACACAGGCGATCTGGTTGGAGTCGCCCGGCAGCCAGGCGAAATGCTGCACGCCTCCCAGACGATCGGTCATCTGCAGCGCCTCGCCACCATCCTCCATCGAGAGCATCCACAGCTGCTGCGTGCCGCGCTTCTCACGGTCCGCAAGGAATGCGATCTTGCTGCCGTCTGGTGACCAGGCCGGCGCCGAGTTGTTCACCAGATCCGAGGTGATCTGCTGAGCCGCCGTGTCGCCCGACGTATCCACGACCCAGATGCTCGATTGCGGGTGTGTTTCGCTCTTGGTGAAATGGCCCATCGAAAAGACCACCCGCTGTCCATCTGGCCGGATATCGAGGCCGGCTGGTACCCGAATATCCGCCATCATCTCAGCCGTCAACTCACGTGCCATAGAGTCATCCCCTTCACCACAATCCAGTACGCCGCATCCTAGCCGATCAGTTGAAGATCCTCCACTATACTGAGAGCGAGGTGCCGAACCGTCGTCCATTGAGAGTGAGCCGCCATGACGGCCGTCCAGAAGCCAGACCGCAAGGCATTCAAGAAGCGCGCCTACGCCGCCGCACACGATGCCGATCTCTCCATCGCACTCGAACGCGCGCTGCCCGCCTTCGGCAAGAAGCGCGAGGCTGCCTTCGAGGGCCAGGATTTCCCCGGCAAGCGCCGCAAGGTTCACGATCTCAAAGCCGACGCCATCGCGCGCTTGCCCGAGCTGGTCGAGCAATTCATCACCGAGGCCGAAACCGCCGGCGTCAATGTCCACCAGGCAACCACCATCGAAGACGCCCAGCGCATCGTCCTCGATATCGCCCGCCAGCACCAGGCCAAGCTGATCGTCAAGAGCAAGTCGATGGTCTCCGAAGAGATCCACCTCAACCATGCATTAGAAGATGCTGGCATCCGCGTCGTCGAGACCGACCTCGGCGAATATCTCATCCAGCTCGCAGGCGACCGGCCCTCGCACCTCATCGCGCCCGCCATCCACATTACGCGCGAACAGGCCGCTGCGTTGCTCTCGGCCGAAGCCGGCGAAGAGTTGCCATCCGACGTCCAGAATCTCGTCGCCTTCGCCCGCAAGCAGTTGCGGCAGGACTTCATTAACGCCGACATCGGCATCTCCGGCGCGAACGTCGCCATCGCCGATAGCGGCACGCTGGTCATCGTCGAGAACGAAGGCAACGGCCGGCTGGTCACCACCCTGCCGCCCGTCCACATCGCCATCCTCGGTGTCGAGAAGATCGTGCCCAGCCTCGAAGACGCCACCGCCATCCTCCAGGCGCTACCCCGCTCCGGCACCGGCCAGAAGATCACGAGTTATGTCTCGTACATCACCGGCCCCAGCCGCACCGCCGATATCGAGCTGACCATGGCTACCGGCGTCCACGGCCCGAATGAGGTCCACGTCGTCTTGCTCGACAACGGCCGCTGGAAGACGCGTGAGGATGAACAGCTCCACGAGGCGCTCCATTGCATCCGCTGCGGAGCCTGCTCCAACGTCTGCCCGCCCTATCAGGTCGTCGGCGGGCACGTCTTCGGCCATATCTATTCCGGCCCCATCGGCCTGATCATGACGGCCATGCACCACGGACTGGAGAACGCCGCCGGTCCGCAGAGCCTCTGTCTCTCCTGCAACGCCTGCGAAATGGTCTGTCCCGCCGAGATCCCGATCCCGCGCCTGATCCTCGATGTCCGTGCCCGCTCCGTCGAAGCCTTCGGCCTGCCACGCATCAAAGAGATGGCGATGAATCGCTGGACCGACCCGAAGCGCGGTGATCGCTGGGCTTCGCTGGCTGGTCGCGCCTCACGCTTGCTGGCTGATGGCGAAGGCGTCATCCGCTCCATCCCGATGGCTGGCGACCTCACGGCAGGACGCGCCCTGAAAGCACCCGCCAAAGAATCGCTCAGCAAGAGCGTCGCCAAGCACGGACTGCCACAGGCGGCCACGCTCCCATCGAGCAAAGCCGCTGGCCTGCGCGTCGCCTACTTCCCCGGCTGCATGACCGACCGCCTCGGCCCCAAGACTGGCCAAGCAACCCTCAAAGTGCTCCAGGCTTGTGGTTGCGACGTCGTGCTACCCGAGCGCCAGCACTGCTGCGGACTTGTCGCGCTCAATATGGGAGATCGCGATCACGGCCGCCGGATGGCCCGCCAGACCATCGAGATGCTGGAGGGCGTCGAGGCAGACTGGATCATCACCACGACCACCAGCTGCGAAGCCGCCATCGTTCAGGACTACCATCACCTCTTCGCCCACGACCCCGAGTGGCAGGAGCGCGCCCACCGCCAGGCCCAGCGCATGACCGACTTCACCTCGTTCCTGGCCAATATCGCCCAGCCCGACGCCGCCGATTTCCAGCCGCCTGCCGTCAGCTCCGTCACCTACCACGACGCCTGCCAGTCGCATAACGCCCTCGGCCTCGGCGCAGCAGCCCGGCGAATCATCACCGAGATGCTCGGCATTGAGTTGAAAGAGATGGAGAACTCAAACGTCTGCTGCGGATTTGGCGGATCCTTCTCGATGGACTACCCCGCCATCTCCACCACCATCCTCGGCAAGAAGCTCCGCACCGTCGAGGCCACCGAAGCCCCCACCGTCGTCAGCGACAACCCCGGCTGCCTCATGCAGATCTCCGGCGGCCTCACCGCCACCGGCAGCCCAATTACCACCCTCCACATCGCCGAACTCGTCGCCCAGCAATTGCCCTGTACTCTGAGTCTGATCGAAGGCAACACAGCGACATCCTGAGTCAGAATCTCCTCGAGTGGCTATAATTCGTTAGTTCGGTTTGGCTAACTGGAGATCAACTCCGATTGGTGCGCTATCCAGCGGAACAAGAAGTTGCGAGACCTGCAAATCTTCGGGTGGTGGGAGACGCAAGATCTCTATCATGGCTTGTTCCAATTCCTGAACGGTCATGACTTGGAATTGCCCTTCGACCACCGGTCGAACTTCGTCATCCTGTATCCACCACAGCCCCTGTGGACCACCACTTAACCACCAGGAAGCCTGGTTACGTTGTTCTGACGAAACGAGGAAAAGGACGACCTCATCTCCAACGTGTAGTTCAGGTATGGACTCATTGATCAATGCGATGTCACCAATTTGGCCACCCATACGCGAGACGTTGAGAGTGTTGCCAAAATCACCGCGATAGGTGGCTTTGATATTCACCATGTAATCGGTATAGAAGCGTGCTTCATTATCGATCGGACCACCTTGCGACGGTAGCTTCTTGGGCTCAAGCTCGTTAGTGATTACTCCTCGAATAATTGCATTCGATGCCCATACGAGATGGGCTAAATCCGGAAAATTTACAAAGAGAGATGATTGACCATGCATGATTCTCGGCGTTTGGGTAGGCAATTCAGAACTCACAGCCTCCACCACAGTCGGATCCGTTTCACGGGGAGTCGTTGGTGTTGAATTTTGTCGGTCGGGGGTCGGAGTTCGGGATGCTTCAAGAGTCTTAAATGGAGTGCTAACACTGTCTTCCGCAGCGCCCGGCCCAGATTCTTGTACACCGCAAGCAATTAACATCACCAACGACGCAACAATCGCAATCACCGTTCCATGCAACAGCAATTTCATAGTCTCTCCTCTGTCGTCCAACCTCATTAATAGACAAAATGGCTAGCAACCAGATCCGCCTTGATAGCCGTACATAATGCACGCAGAGTACTCATCGTGCGAAGTGAGATCCCGTTGATACCAGGTTCCTGGATTGGATTGCCCGTACATTGTCAATGCAGTATCCCCAGCTGCATAGGTATCGATGAGATGGAACCAGTGTCCAAATTCGTGTGACGAGGTGTTGTGAAGATCGTAAAGGTCGTCGGTTGCGCACGTGGTCGGGTATCCTTTGCAGTCAAAGTGGAATTCGTAATCACCTACGTTGAAATAGGTTTGGGCACGGACGATTGGCCTTCCTTCATCGCGGCTGCAATCCGTTCCACCTGCATTGGTAATCCACGTGTGGGTGGTTTCCGCGATACGGGTATGGTTGGCAAGAGCCCCTTTTGCAATGTAACTTCCCCCATACGCGTACCCCTCAGTCTGTACTAATGATGACACCCTACCGAAGTAGAGGTTTAATCCTGCGGCAGTCCAGGTCGCAGCTCCGTATGACACGCGAGTAGCTTCACCGGAAGCAAATTGAGCAGGAGTTGTCGGGCTCGTATAGATAAAGTATTCAATGCTTCGCGGCCATGGGAAATCCCACTTGCAATCAGTAGAGATGTGGCTTGCCTCGGCCTCATTCACAGTTCCGAGCGTGACTACTGATACGGCGACTATAATGACGCACAATGTAAGCGTTTGAAATATTCGCATCTACCGCTACCCCATCCAAATGCGTGAGATTGAGCAGGTCTCACTGACGCGCTTTGATCTTCCACACCAGCTCTCGATGTGGCCAAGTACCGGGTACCCCATGTACTTCGACAAGGTAGGTAACCTTGAAAACTGATATACCACTCTTGATTGAACGGCATTTTCCGAAATGGCGCTATACCATAAATACTAGCGAAGCGCCAACCATCCTTTACCGGTATGGTGTGAGTCGCCATCGTGTCTCAGAGATCAGAAGGCGCTGGTATTAATATACGGAAGTTTGATGCGCTTGGAATTTATGATCGATTAGCGTCAGATGTGCATGAGCCATCACTGGTATCAGGCACTATCCCTGGCAGCTACCGCAAAGCCCAAAGA
Organism: uncultured Thermomicrobiales bacterium; assembly: GCA_964399615.1. Taxonomy (GTDB): domain Bacteria; phylum Chloroflexota; class Chloroflexia; order Thermomicrobiales; family CFX8; genus CAYNTE01. Next base: position 605 of record CAYNTE010000129.1, on the reverse strand, counting down.
CCTCGAGCATATGCCCCGAAATCTGAAAGTCAGTCTGGGCGGAGAGTCGAGGATAGAGGTCCTCGACGTTGCACGATTCGAAGGGGATCACCGAGCCGCACGACGAGCAGATCAGCAGGTGATAGTGCGGCCCCGCCTCTGCGATCAAGACATAGCTGTGGCAGCCGTCCGGGCCGTGGATGCGATCCAGCGCGCCGACCTGGCTCAGGATGTCGAGCGTCCGGAAGACGGTCGCTCGCCCGATCTCGCTGTTACGGCCTTCGACATCGGAGAGGAGCTCGTCAGCCGTGAACGCCCGGTCGAAGCCTTGGATCGCTTCGACAATGACCTCCCGGGGCCGGGTCATGCGGTATCCCTTGGCCTTGAGTGCGTCGAGAATGAGGTGACGATCTACCTGAGATTGCATAACGACATCGTGCTCCTTCCGTCGCCGAGAGTCTATCATGGCAACTTGGGCAGCCTGCTGGTCCAGAACACGCACCGTCCCGTACGATTGCCCAGAACAACGGGAAGATTCGCAGCAGAGGGGGAACCGTGAACGCGACCGCGACGCCGATGCGTGGCATACCACAGCCAGCCCGCCATGAAGTCGATCAACACCCTCG
>CAYNTE010000128.1:0-8640 GCA_964399615.1 uncultured Thermomicrobiales bacterium | reverse complement strand
AGCAAGAACGTCACTGAGACTAAGCCAATCACTATATGTGAACGGCTTGCTCGTTCAAGCATGAACTCGTCCCTTCCCGAGCACCTATGGACCCCCATAGGGAACCTATTTATACTGCGGGGATCCTAACACACTAACGGTTAGAAACAATAGTATGGGTGAGCCCTATTATTTGATGGTGCTAGCATGTGTCTTACGCATAGATACCAGTCCAAACCCAACCGAATCCGCCGCAATGCTTGGTCCAGCTTGAGCTGGAGACACACTCAGCAGTGGCTCGGTGACAAACGCCACAAACGTCCTGCAATTGTGATCCCGACACATTACAAACCGGGCCACGAATCAATTCGTGGCCCGGTGGTGCGTCGTAGCGTAATCGTCTGGTTTAGTACGTGGCGATGGATTCGGAGATGACGTCGTCTGCGCCGAGGGCTGCGTGGGCTTGGGAGCCGTGGAGCTGGCCCTTGATCAGCGCGTAAAGCAGTGCCTGGGCAGTGTGCATGCGATTCTCTGCCTGGTCGAAGACGATAGACTGTGGGCCATCGATGACTTCCGCCGTGACCTCCTGGCCGCGGTGTGCCGGGAGGCAGTGCATGAAAATGGCATTGGGCGCGGCCTTCGCCATCATCTCCTGGTCAACCTGGAACGGCTGCAGCTCGGCGATGGCCTTGGTCGGAAATCCTCCGACTTCCTGACCCATCGAGACCCACGTATCGGTGTAGACCGCATGCGCACCAGCAACGGCCTTGTCAGGATCGTCGGTAATTTCGATCTTCGCGCCAGTCTGCTTGCCGATCTCCTGTGCCCGAGCGATGATCGCGGGATCTGGCTCGAACCCGGTTGGCGTGGCGGCGGTGATCGAGAGACCACCGAGCGCACAAACCTCAATCAGACTATGCAGAACATTGTTGCCCGCACCGAGATAGGCGAGCTTCTTGCCGTGGAACGAACCCCATTCTTCCTTGAGCGTCATGAGGTCGGCCAGGCTCTGGCATGGGTGGTGGCCATCGGTCAGGGCGTTGATGACGGGGATCGTAGCGTTCTCGGCGATCAATTGCACGTCGTCGTCAGCATAGGTGCGGATCACAAATGCGGCCGCGTAGCGACTGACGATCTTGGCGGTGTCTTCAAATGTCTCGCCCCGGCTCGCTTGGATGTCGGACGTGTTCACCGTCGACGGAATACCGCCCAGGCGTGCAACCGCGGCTTCGAACGAGAAGCGCGTGCGGGTGGATGGCTTGGCGAAGTAGAGCACAACGATCTGTCCGGCCAGCAAGGTGGAGTGCTTCATCGGGTTGGCCTTCAGCTCGCTGGCAAGGTCCAGCACGAGCGAGAGGTCAGCGGGCGAGAGGTTGGCGGTCTGTAGAAGGTCTTTCATCAGTCATCTCCATCAGCTCACAGGGGCAACAGCTAGTCCAGTAATCTTCCGCGGAGTCACGCGGCAGCGGCCTGACGCAACCCCAATACACGGAAGGGTGTCAGGCGTTGCGCCTGTACCTGAGCGATGGATTGTGAGTGAAGGGGACTTCTGCTACTTGAACGATCATGCTGACGTACTCCAGATCAACAAAGGATAGACACAACACCAGCGGACGAGATTAGCCTCGCCTGCCCTGCCTGATCCTGAGTTGCCTCTTGTGTACCGTCACCAAGGAACCTCCAAGTATCCGTGCACCAGTAGCGGCGCACCCGCTCATACTATCACCACCTAAGTGAACCGTCAAGCAGGTGTGCGCGCCAGTAACTTCGAGCGATTGGATAGGATTACGTCTAACCACGGGCAACGAACGGAAATCCGTGGGCAGACCTCTATCGACGAGGCCGGCTCGTTTCCGGTCGGTCCAACTTCGGGAAGTGTCTTTGACAAACAATGGATGACCCTGGTTCTTTAGCCCTAAAGCTGGCCGCAGTCATTGGTCTGGTGGCGTTGAACGGCTTTTTCGTCGCCACTGAGTTCTCACTGGTCTCCGTGCGTAAGAGTCGCATGGAATCGCTTGTAGCGGCGGGCAATCGCCGGGCGAGAACGGTCCTCGACGCGCTTAAGAATCTCGATGCCTATATCGCCGCGACCCAGCTGGGCATCACGATCTCCAGTATCGGACTCGGCTGGATCGGTGAGCCGGCTCTAGCGGCAATCCTCGATCCCATGCTGGAGCGCGTGTTGCCAGACGGTGTTGCGTTCGTCAGCGCCCATGCCATCTCCTTCGCCATTGCGTTCACGATCATCACCACCTTGCACGTCGTTCTGGGCGAGCTCGCTCCGAAGTCCGTCGCGCTGCAGTACGCAGAGGCGACATCAATGGTGGTGGCTGCGCCGACGCGCGCATTCATGTTGGTCTTCCGCCCCGTCATCGCGGTGATGAACGGCATGGGGCTTGGTCTGTTGCGCCTGATTGGCGTCCCCCAGGCCGATGTGCACGATCAGATCTATACAGAGGAAGAGTTGCGGCTGATTATCGCCGCCAGTGGCGAAAAAGGGGAGCTGGTTCAGTTCGAGGAAGAGGTTATCCACCGCGCCTTTGTCTTCCACGATCAGACGGTCGGCGAGGTGATGACCCCCCGCACCGAGTTGATCATGTTGCCCTCCACGGCATCGATCGACGATCTGCGCCGGCTCGTTGTCGAGCACCCACATCACCGGTTCCCAGTCTTCGAGCAGAATCAGGACCGGATCGTCGGGATTCTCCAGGTGCGCGATCTGCTGCCCGTGTTGCTCGGCACCGATGCGCGCCAGCGACTCCCCTTGATCGAGCTCGTCCGGCCTGTGCTGGCGGTGCCCGAGTCGTCGGCGCTGGATGAGACGCTGGAGCAGATGAATCAAGCGGGAACCCGTGCGGCCATCGTCATAGATGAGTACGGCGGTACCGCGGGCATGGTGACGATGACCGATATCCTGCGCCGCCTGATCGAGACATTGCCGGATGACTCACATGAGACAACGGCCTGGGAGACGCGCGGCGAGGATGGCTGGGTGAGAATCAGCGGACTGCGGAGCCTGCAGGATGTTGGCGAGCGGTTCGGGTTGGAATTCGACCAGCAAGTGGATGTCAACTCAATCGGCGGTTACATCTTCGCCTTGATCGGGCGGCGACCTGCTGTGGGCGACATTGTCCAGGTCGATGGCTACGAAGCGCGTGTTGAGCGGCTCGATGGGCTGCGCATCGCAGAGGTCAGCTTCCGCGAACGCGAGTCTGCCGAAGCTCTCCAAACAGAAGAGCACCCCGGCCACGATACGTGACGCGGGGTGCCCGGCGATCGACTGTAACGTCGGATCTACTCGAAGGCTGGTTGGCCTTGAGGTTGCGGCTCGAGGTCTGGCTCGGGGCCGACCTCTTCGACAGCGCCCTCGACATTGATCTTGGGTAGCCATCCGAGCCAGCTCGGGAAGTACCAGTTGGCATTACCCAGGAGCTTCATGCTGGCCGGTACCAGAACGCTCCGGACGATCGTCGCATCGAGCAGGACAGCAGTGGCCAGCCCGAATCCGATCTGCTGGAACATTGGCAGCTCGCCCATCGCGAAGCCGCCGAAGACCGCTACCATGATCAACGCTGCGCCAGTGATGATGCTGGCCGTTGTTCGCAGCCCGTAGGCCACCGATTCAGTGTTGTCGCCGGTCATGTCGAAGTGTTCCTTGATCCGGCTCAGCAAGAAGACGTGATAGTCCATCGAGAGGCCGAAGAGGATCGAGAACATCAGCAGCGGGATCCAGGCATCGATGTGTTCGACCTGCCGGAATCCAAAGATCTCGTTGCCCCAGCCATGCTGGAAGACTGCCACCAGCAGGCCATAGGCCATGCCGATCGAGAGCAGATTGAAGATCACCGAGGTGACCGGTACCACCACTGAGCGGAACGCCAGCAGCAACAACAGCAGACTCATGCCCAGCACGAAGATGAAGACGACCGGTGTGTAGGTGTCGACCAGGGCGTTGAAGTCGACCGTCTGGGCGCTCGGCCCTGCCACGTAGACATCGTCGGCGTTTGCGCCGAAGGCTGCCGGAACATAGTCGTTGCGCATGCGTTCGACGGCATCGAGTGCCTCTTCGCTCTGCGAATCGAACGTCGAAGCCATCCGGATGACAGCCAGATCTCCCTGCTCATTCGTGACGACCTGCGCAGGACCGAAAGCCTCGTCATTGGCAGCCTCGGCGATGAGTTTGTCAATCGCGGCCTGGGTCTCGGCACTCTGCAGGTCTGGGACGTCGATGACGACGCTATGCGGGTCCTCGAGCGAGATACCCGAGAACTCGGAGTTGAGCAAGGTGAATGCCGTATGCGTCGTGCTGTCGTGCGGCAGTGCCGAGATGCCGGACATACCCAGGTTGATCGTGAAGTAGATGCTGGAGATCGCGAGCATGACAGCCACCGCTGTCGAGACCAAAGCCCACGGGCGTCGCAGGACGAAGCGCGTGATGCGATCCCAGAATGCGCCCTCACCATTGCCAGTGCGATCGCGGAACGGATCGATATTGAGCACGGTCAGCACGATGCCGATGCCGGCCAGGACAACGTAGGCGATCGGGAAGACGATCGAGATGCCCATGGCCATGAAAGCGGCGGCGAAGAGCAGCAGAAATACGCTGAGGAAGCCCGTCAGCGTCCGTCCGGTGCCGCGCGAGACCTTGCCAGCCAGCCGTGTCAGAACAGCGGGCAGCAGGGTGAGCGTTGCGGCCACCGAGACCAGGACGACGATGATCGCGCCAATCCCGAGGCTACGGAAGATGCTGTTAGGCACAAGCAACATGCCCAGCAGGGCGATGACTACGGTGATGCCAGAGAAGACGACGGCCTTTGTCGCGGTGTCGCTGGCCCGGATCACGGCTGCGGCCGGCTCCTGGCCCTGATTGCGCTCTTCACGATAGCGGCCGATGATGAAGAGTGAGTAGTCGATGCCGACGGCTAGCCCGATCATGGTGACCATGTTTGTCACGAAGAGTGACAGCTCCCACTGATGGCCGATGATATTGACCAGACCAGTGGCGATGGCGATGCTCGTGATCGCCAGACCCAGCGGGATTGCTGAGGAGACGAGTGTGCCGAAGACGATCACCAGAACGATGAGTGCGACGGAGATTCCGACTGCCTCGCCACTGATGAGATCTTCCTCGGCGGAATGACCGAAGACGTAGTTGGTGCTGTCTTCGCCGCCCGTCGCAACAGTGAAGCCATCGGTGCCGTTGGCGTCCTCGATGACGCCCATAAAGCTGGAGATGAAGTCCTCGCCGTCCTCATCGGACATAAAGACGGGCAGGATCATGGCCTGCTGGTCATCTGAGATAAATGCCTCGTTGCCTGTCTCATAGAAGGTGGGGATTGCGATCTCATGGTCGCCCGCCGAAGCGGTCAGGTCGGTCCGGAGCGTCTCGACGAACGACTGGAAGGCCGGATCGTCTACGGTTTCTCCAGATGATTTGACGACGACTAACTCGTTCGGTGAGTCGGCACTTCCATTGAACCGTGAGTCGATCAGGTTCTGACCTTTGAGCGATTCAGGTTCCTGTGCTGAACGTGCCTCACTCGTCATACTGGCAGGGATGATCGCGGTTAACGACCCGATGACGAGGAAGAGGACGATCCAGGTGATAATTACGGTCCAAGAGTGTCGAGCGCTGAATTGCGCCAGTTTGCCTGTGAACCCTCGTGGTTCCATGTGCTGAGCTCCCTTCCCAGTGAGCTGCTACCGGATCCCGCGCAGCATTGCGCAGGTCGGGCCCCTATCTCCGGCAGGGGCCGAGACGGTCGATCATGTCGATCAATGCCCCGAACATGGTGTCAAGCTGCTCGGGCTCGTTGATCGACAGGACATGAATCCCCACGGCAGATGCGTGCAGCATCGCCGCCAGAGCCTGTGCATCGAGCGCTGGGTCGATCTCGCCTGTTGACTGTCCGTCCTCTATTACGGCAGCCACTGCGGATCGAATCGCATCATCGCCCTGGGTGAGGTAGGTACCGATTGTTTCGGGGTTCCGAAATCCGGCTAACGCTGCCTCTACCGTGCCGATGCGGAGCTCAGCGGGTTGCTCGCGCCAGAACCGTCGCATGCGGTCTGCCCCACGCTTCAGCCGCTCGATCGCGCTGAGTCCCTCGGGCATGCTCTCCTGGAGCAAGCTGAGCGGACCCTCTTTCAAGCACTGAGCATAGAACTCACGCAGCAGCTCATCCTTGCTGGGGAAGTAGAGATAGATTGCACCGGTGCTGATACCAGCCTCGTCAGCGATCTCTTGCATCGTCGCCGTAGCCGGACCCTTGCACCCGAAGACTCTGCCTGCCGCTTCGAGGATGGCTGTCTTGCGAGCATCAACGTGTTCTGACGTAACGCGTGCCATGGTGACCTTTCCAAAGGCGACTGAATCGCCGTTCATCTGAATGAACGCTCATTCATCCGGACTGAACTCGCGTAGCTTACGGCGTTGACGCGCCAATGTCAAGGGGTTTCAAAGCAATAGCTGGGTCGTGGGAGGAGGTTCGGCGCGAGACTCGCTGGCAATCCCGTCATCGCGCCGAGCGAATCTTGACACATTCGTCTATGATGCTTGGGCAACTGATCCGGATGACCTACTCGTATGGAGAGAGGAGCCCTATTTTATGAACGATAGTGCCGTAGTCGAGACTGCAAGGAAGGCCCCAACGATCGAAGAAATTCGAGAGATGGTGCCTGCAGTCTTGGAGAAGGCCTACCTGAATACTGGCACGTGCGGCCCGATGCCGCGTGTTGCGCAGGAGGCCATGGCGGCGGAGAACGCGAAGGAACTGACCTGTTCGCGGATCGACAGCGATCATTTCCCGAGCATGATGCGCGAGAAGGATGAAATCCGCGAGCTGGTCGCGGGGGCGCTCGGCGCTAACGCGGAAGACATCGCGATAACGCACCGAACGACAGAAGGTATGTACATCGCGATCATGGGGTATCCATGGCAGCGCGGTGACGAGCTTATTCTCTCCAACATCGAGCATCCCGGCGGTTTGTTGCCGAGCTTCCTGGCGAAGCGACGCTTCGGAATCCGCACCAAGGTGGCTGATATCGGTCTTGGTGGCGGCGATCCAGCCAAAATCGTGGAGGCCTTCGAGAAGAAGATCACGCCGCGCACCCGCATGATCGTGCTCTCGCACATCTCCTACACCACCGGCGCAACGTTGCCGTTGAAGGAGATCGTCGAGATGGCCCACTCGCACGATGTGCTGGTGACGGCCGACGCCGCGCAATCGTTTGGCTCAATGCTGCTCGACTTGCCCGATATCGGCGTTGACTTCTACGCCTGCCCAGGCCAGAAGTGGATGTGCGGACCTGAGGGCACCGGCTCGCTCTACGTGCGACCTTCGAGCATCGGCGAGATCGAGCAGAACTTCGCCGGTGGCATCGTCTACACCTCGATGGACTACTACGGCGGCAACTTCACTCCGGCAGAGGGCGCGGCACGCTTCGATACGTCCGGCCAGAGCGTCACGCAATCGATCGGCCAGCGCAAAGCCACCGAGTGGGTGACCCAGACGGTTGGTATGGACCTCGTGAATGAGCGCATCCGGAATCTGGTGAACTACGCCTACGACGAGATGGGCAAGGTTGATGGCCTCTCGATCGTGACGCCGCGCGAGGCGGCCTCGGGCCTGATCGCGTTCAATGTCGAGGGCATCGAGCCACCGGATCTGTCAGCTCGCCTGGCAGAGGAGCATGATGTCATCATCCGCTACGTCACTCGCTACATCAACAACCCGGATGCAGCGCGTGTCTCGCTCGGCTTCTACAACAACGAGGACGACGTTGATCGCTTCCTGGCCGGCGTCAAGGAGATTCAGAAGTCGCTCTAACGCGCACACGTCGATGAGATCGACGCACCGGAGTATGGAGGGGCAGACAGGTGAGCGAGTCCAAGGCAGCGAGCTACTTCGCCTATGGCACCCTGCTCGGAACGCAGACGATGCGTGAGTACTGCCCCTCGGCGGAGCCCCGTGCGGTTGGCTCACTGGCTGGCCACACGCTGGAGTTCCGCCAGTACTCCGATGACCCGTCCCGGTGCGGATGCGAGCTTGCAGATGCACCGGGACAGGATCTCTGGGGCGTTGTCTACGATCTGACGTCCGAGGATATGCAGCGCTTGAACGAGATCAGCGGCGTGCCACAGGGCTGGTACGAGCAGATCCCGATCACGGTGGTTGCGTCAGATGGATCGCAGATCGAGACAACGACCTACCGTCTGGTCGACCCAGGTGATCTACAGACGCCGGACGACGACTACATCGGGCTGGTGCGCGACGGTTCGGCGGGCGCCGGCCTACCTGCTGCCTACGTTGAGGGCTTGCACCGATATCTGGCGAGCCTGGAGCGTTGAGATCGGGATCCGGGAACCGGTGACCGGGGTTCGGGTGGGAACGGCGCGAGCGTCGGGAGTCGTTGAAGGCTGACATCTGCGGCGCTGAAGCGCAACGTTAGATAGTCATCCCGAAGCTTGCCGAGGGATCTCTCAGGAGATCGTGACGGCATGCCGACGTTGGTCTTTCTTGCTGTCACGTGCGTCAGAGATCCTTCGCGGAACCTCAGCATGACGTGGGCGGGTTGAACTCATATGCTGAAGAAGTCAGCCTTCACCGGACCCCGGACCCCGGACCCCGGACCCCGGACCCCGGACCCCGGACCCCGGAC
>CAYNTE010000127.1:0-8650 GCA_964399615.1 uncultured Thermomicrobiales bacterium | reverse complement strand
CCCCCTTGCAATCTTGCGTACGGCCGCTATACTTGATAATCATTCTCATGTAGGAATGATTATCAATATCCGAGTGTGATGCTCGGAATTCACCACCCTAGCGACCCGGAGGCGGACATTGAGAAAGATCTGGAACCGTTTCTTCGCCTGGTACGAACGCCACTACACGCTCAACATCGCCGTCGCGGCCGGGCTCTTCGTTTTGCAGCTCATCCATCTCTACTGGCTGACCGCCCACGTCGTGATGTTGCGGCTCTTCGACCAAAGCTTCTTCGATCCATCGGGGGCGGTCGAGGCCGCCATCCTGATCGTCGACTACACCGAGATTCCGGCCCTGCTCGGCGTCTCGCTGATCTATATCAACGAGCTCCGCAAGCAATGGAGCTGGAAGCCGGTGCTCTTCCTGATCTTCCTTAACTCCCAATGGCTGCATATCTTCTGGATCACCGATGAGTTCGTCGTCAACGAGTTCACCGGTGCGGCCGCAGGTTCGAGCATGCCTGTCTGGCTGGCCTGGATCGCGATTCTGATCGACTACCTCGAACTGCCGGTCATCTACGACACACTGCGCAAGGCGGCGGGGTCGATTCGCGAGCGTCGGGTCGGCGAATTCCTGCGTGAGGAGCTGGCCGGGTCATGATGGCCATCGCCCTCGCCGCGCTCCACAACGGCAGGATCGGCTGGGACGAGATCCTCGTCTCGATCCTGATCCTGCTTGCCGTCGCCGCCATCGCCTGGTGGCAGGATCGCCGGGGAGCATCCAGCGATACCTAGACCTGATTCGAGACTGTGATACACTCGCTCACCTGATCAGCGAATGATGTTCATTAAGGAGCCGCGCATGCGCACGCCATTCACATCTATCCAGCAGACCTACTTCGCCTACCTGGAGGATGTGAGAACGTATGCGTTCGCTGAATTTGAGGATTTTACCCCCGCTCGTCACCGCTAGGACCAACCGACCCAAACCATCAACCCGATCTGCTGTAGCCGGGAGCCGTCTGCGGTTGCTCGGTCGAATGATGCTGCCGCATATTGCGCGGCGACACTATGAACATGTGAGGACATCGTGAAGAATTACGAGCCCATTCTGAGCTTCGGTGAAGAGGTCGCCGAGATGTATATCGATATCCAGCGCGGGGACGAAGCGGCCGCCGTCGCATTCCTGGCGGACCTTGCGGCTGATGGTCCCGCGCTGGAGCTTGCCATCGGGGCGGGGAGAATCGCGCTGCCGCTGGCTGCCCAGGGCATCACGGTCGATGGTGTCGAACTCTCGCCCGCGATGGTCGAGCAGCTGCGCGCCAAACCGGGCGGGGATCGGCTCCACGTGGTTATCGGCGACTTTGCCGATGTGCCAGTCAGCGGTGAATATCAGTTGATCTACGTCGTCTGGAACACGTTCTTCAACCTGCTGACTCAGGAGGATCAGGTACGCACCTTCCAGAACGTCGCCGAGCATCTGACCGACGACGGTTCGTTCGTCATCGAGGCCTTCAGGCCCGACTACCTCTACCAGTTGCGCGACCACCAGTATGTCGATGCCGAGGCTGTTGAGGTCGACGAGGTGCGGCTGGATGTCGCCCGCCACGACCCAGTGAAGCAGATCCTCTCTGAGAGTCATGTCCATCTCTCGAACGAGGGCGTCAAGGTCTATCCGATCGAGTGCCGCTACGTCTGGCCGAGTGAGATGGACCTGATGGCGCGTATGGCGGGCCTCCGGTTGAAAGAACGCTGGTCGGACTGGGATCGCAGTGTCGTCAGTGCCACCACCCGAAATCTGATCTCCGTCTATGGGCGGTAGGGGGAAGCGCGCGATGAGCACGAAGAAGATGCATGAGAACGAGATCGAAACGAGCGTCGAGCTCGTGCGGCGCTTGCTGGTGGATCAGTTTCCGCAATGGGCCGATCTGCCCATCGAGACCGTCCCGGCCTCCGGCACTGACAACGCGCTCTACCAGCTCGGCGATGATCTGGTCGTGCGGATGCCACGCATCGATTGGGCTGTTGGGCAAGCCGAGCGGGAGCTGGAGTATCTGCCGGCGTTCGCGCCGCAGCTGCCCTTCCCGATCTCGACGCCGTTGGAGATCGGCAAGCCCGGCGCGGGCTATCCCTGGAGCTGGTCGGTCCAGCGCTGGATTGCCGGGCAGCCGGTCACGATCGAGAGTCCGCCAGTCTCAGCGGCTTTCGCACGCGATCTTGCCGAGTTCATCACGGCCCTGCACTCGCTCGAAACCAGTGGCGGTCTTGAGGCCGGCGCGGCCAACTTCGGTCGTGGAGAACCGCTGTCGACACGAGACGCCTCCACCCGCGCAGCGCTCGCCAAACTCGATGGCAAGGTCGACACCGGTGCCGCCGCAGAAGCCTGGCAAGCAGCGCTCGATGCGCCGGTCTGGGATGCGCCGCCGGTCTGGATCCACGGCGATCTGCAATTCGGGAATGTTCTCATGGAACGTGGCCGACTCAGCGCCGTTATCGACTGGGGCTGCTTCGGCATCGGCGATCCCGCCTGCGACATCATGGCCGCCTGGACGATCTTCGATGAAACGACCCGCCCAATATTCCGTGATTCGCTGGATATTGACGAGGCAACCTGGTTGCGCGGCAGCGGCTGGGCGCTCTCGACCGCAATCATCGGCCTTCCCTACTACTGGGAGACCAACCCGACCTTCGTGGCCGATTGTCTGAGGCGCGTAGAGCAGGTGCTGGGAGATCGACGTCGGACTACTTGACCGCCGTCGCTTCGATCTCGATCATCGCTGACGAGAAGCCGAGCCGGCTGATGCCCAGCAGGGTGCACGTCGGCTCGCAGCCCGCCGCCCGGAGCCGTGGCACGCCGATCTCGTGCTGCGCCTCGATGTAGGCGGGAACGTCGGTCGTGTAGTAGGTCAGGTGGATGACATCGCCGAGGTCGTAACCGGCATCCGCCAGCAGTGACTCGAGGTTGTCCCAGGCCGAGATCGCCTGCGCGCGCATATCGCCCTCATGCAGCGGTGTTCCGTCGCGATCCACCGCCACCTGGCCCGAGCACTTCAGCAAGCGGGTTGCCCCGATAATCTCATTCGCCTGCACAAACCCGAACGAATCGGCCCAGCTCGTGGGATTGATGACGCGCTTTTGCATCTTATGCCTCCTCGTGTCGCCAGCCGCCCCAATGCACAACCTCGTCGATGTCGCGACGGTTATGTGGCTGGCGGCGTGGTTTCTCGTTCGGGGCGGGATAGCCGATGGTGATTGCGCCGATAGGATCGTAGCCGTCGGGGATGCCGAATTCCTCGCGGAAGGGCACCGGGTCGCGGACGCTGAAGAAGAGCGCACCGAGCTCCTCATCGACCACCGTCAGTAGCATCAGCAATGTCGCGTAGGCCGTATCGACATACCAGTGTGGAATGCGCCAGCGCGCCTCGTAGTTGGGCGGAAACCCCTTGTCCGGCTCGGCATAGCGGTCGAGGTAGGCCTGCTTGTTGGCCAGCGGCACGATGATGACCGGAGCGTCGTGGAGTGCTGGCGAACCGGTCGCCTCTTCCTGACCGGGACGGTTTGTTGATTCCCAGAAGCGAGCGCGATCCTCGGCCGACTCCAGCACCAGGAACGCCCAGCCCTGGCTGAATCCAGCCGAGGGAGCGTGCAAGGCGTTGCGCAGGATGCGCTCGATCGTCTGTCGCGGCACTGGCCGGTCAGGATCGTAGGAGCGATACATCCGGCGCCGGCGAACGACCTCCTGAAACTCCATCTATGACCAGTTCCCGCGCCGGACCACATCGTCGGCGCTGCGGCGGCCACGCTTGAGGGAAGGTGAGGGGACGTCCGGGGCGGGGTAGCCGACGGTGATCGCGCCGATGGCCTCATATTCCTCGGGAACATTGAAGGTTTTGCGGAAGAGATCGGGATCGATGATGCCGAAGAAGAGCGCTGCCAGGCCCAGATCGGTCACGGTCAACAGCAGATTCTCGGCTGCGAAGGCGGTATCGATGATCCAGAATGGCATCGGCCAGCGACCCTCGTCCTTGTCGGTCCAGCCCTTGTCTGGCTCGGCATAGCGGTCGAGATAGACCTGCTTGTTGGCCATCGGGATGATGATGACCGGTGCGTTGCGCATCTTGCCCCAGCGGCTGTCTGGATCAGGATCTTCACCGCTCATCGCCCAAAAGCGGGCCGTGTCCTCTGGCGTATCCAGCACCAGGAATCCCCAGCCCTGGCTGAACCCAGCCGAGGGTGCGCGAATCGCATTGTCGAGCAAGTGATCGACGATCTCACGGTCGATCGGCTTGTCCAAATAGCTCCGAATCATCTTCCGCTTACGGATGACGTCCTGGAATTCCATGTCTCACCTTTCTGCGCTGGGAATTGCCGTGCCTTCTGTTCGGCAACCTCAGCCATCTCACCAAAATCTTTGTCGAGCTGTGGATAGAGCCAGCCAGCGATTGCGAAGACGGCGATCATGCCGGTGAGCGTGCGCCAGAAGCCATCACTGTCGCGCAGCCCGACGATCTGACTGACTACATCGACCAGAATCGGGATCAGCAGCAGCACCGTCAACCGGCCACTCAGCCGCCGGAAGCCAAAGCGCCGCGCCAGGATATAGAGGGGTCCAGCCAGCGCTCCAGCCAGGAACATGGCCGCATCTCGCTGCTCGAATCCCATCTTCTCACCAGCGATAAACCATGAGTGATCGGGCCGTTGGGGGCAGATCACCCGGTAGAGACTGTATCCAGCCCAGGCCAATGTGTCGAAGCCCTGCGCTTTGAGAAGCGGGATAGCAACCGCGCCACCGACCACCAGCGCACACCAGACTGAAGCCAGGATGACCCAGTGCCGCAAGCAAAACGCGACCTTGCCGTCGATCCATGCTTCCAATCGTGCGACTTCCACTGCGTGAGCCTCTTCCCGAATCCTGCAGTCTGGGCTATTGTCGCACAGGGCACGCCGCGAGGTTGCGGGTGCGCCATCGACATACGGTCTGACCAGGAGGAACCATGGCCAAACTCACACCCGAAAAGCTTGTCTATGGTCTGAAGACGGCCAATGATCCGCAGCTTGCACCGGACGCGAGCGCGATCGTCTTCGGCCTGTCGCAAGACAACCCCGAAACCAAGAAGACTGAGCAACAGCTCTGGCTCTGCGATATCGACGGAAAGAATCTGAGGCAGCTGACGCACAGCGGCAAATCCAACGGCAGCGCTCGCTGGTCGCCCGATAGCCAGTGCATCGCCTTCACGTCCGATCGTGTCCAGGACGATCGCAAGGGAGCCCGCGGTATCTACGTCATTGATCTGAAGCAGGGCGGCGAGGCACGCGAAGTGACCCGCCACGGCCAGGGTATGGGCGGGCTAGCCTGGTCGTCTGATGGTAAGAAGCTGGCCTACACCACCCGCTACGACCCGGCCAACCCCGACGAAGAAGCGCCAGACCCCGACGCCGCGCCGAAGGTCCGCGTCACGCGCCGTATCGACTACAAGCAGGACGGCATCGGCTACATCGGCGATGCACGCCAGCAGATCTTCATCGTCGATGTCGAGAGTGGCCAGCGTCGCAAGCTGACTGGCGAAGAATTCGATTATGCCGGTCCGAACTGGTCGCCCGATGGTTCCAAGATCGGCGCAGTCAAGCCAAGCAACAACGGCATGAACTCGCAGCTGGCGATTATCGACGTGGCCACTGGAGCCGAGACAATCGTCGGCCCAGACACCGGTACCATCAGCTCGTGGTCGTGGTCGCCGGACGGCAGCAAGATCGTCTTCACCGGCGATACCCAAATCACCTGGCAATCTGACTTCTTCGTCTACGACGTCAACAGCGGCGAAGTCGAGCGCATCACCGACGACCTCGAAGTGCTACCCAGCGGCTGGCTCGGCGAGGGCCGTCCCGTCTGGCTAGGCGGCAACACCATCCTCTTCGGAGCGATGCACCGCGGCGCGAGCGGCATCTACGAGATCGACCTCGGCAACGGCGAGGTGAGCCCGATCAACACCGCCGAGCGCATGTGCGGTGGCTTCAGCGTCGACGATAACCACCGCTACGTCGTCCAAGCCTACGGCAGCCTCGAATCGACTGGCGAGCTGGCGGTCTTCGATCGCGAGTCCGGCGAGTACAACGTCATCACTGAGTTCAACGCCGACTTCTTCGCCGAGCATCCCGCCGCCGAGTGGGAGCGCTTCGAGATTGACCGCGATGGCTGGAAGATCGAGTCATGGCTGCTCAAGCCGCCCGGCTTCGATGAGTCCAAGAAGTACCCGCTCGTGCTCACCATCCACGGTGGACCAAATGGCGCCTATGGCTACAGCTACCAGCCCGTCGCGCAGCTCTTCGCATCGCACGGGTACCTGGTCGCATTCTCCAACCCAAGAGGTTCGAGCACCTACGGCCGCAAGTTCACGATGGCCGTCTCGGAAGACTGGGGTGGTGAGGACTATAAGGACCTCATGGCCGTCGTCGATCACGTGCTGGAGCGCCCGTACGCCGATAGCAGCCGCACGGCAGTCGAGGGCTACAGCTACGGTGGCTATATGACCTCCTGGATCATCGGCCAGACGGGCAGATTCCAGGCCGCGATCTGCGGTGCGCCGTGCTTCGATCTCGAATCGATGTGGGGCACCAGCGACATCAGCCACACCTTCGGCGAGCGCCAGTGGGGTGGGCCGCCGAACGAGGCGCGTGAGTACTATCACAACCATTCGCCAGCATCGTTCGCCCACACCGCCACCACGCCGACCCTGATCATCCAGGGCGAGGCCGATGAGCGCTGCCCGGTCGGTCAGGCCGAGCAGATGTTCATCTCCCTGCTCAAGGCGGGCTGCGAAGTCGAATTCGCACGCTATCCCGGCGGCTTCCACGGCTTCCGTCGCATGGGCCCACCTGCCCACCGCGAGGATATGCTCGGCCGCATGCAGGGCTGGCTGGACGATCACCTCAGCTAATCTGGTTCGTGTTTGAGATCGAGCCCTCTCCCACCTGTGGGAGGGGGCTTTTCTTAATCCGAACTCGTCGCCAGTTGCGAGCTCGCTGGCTCTGGCCGGGGTAGCGACCGCAGCGCCGGGGCAAGGAAGGCCGTGATCGGCACCAGCAGATTTACCGCAGCCAGCAGCACCAGCGTCTCGCGCAGCCCGACGGCATCGAGCAGGAAACCATAGATCAGCAACCCCACCGGCAGCGTGCCAGCCCCCACCGCGATCAATGCGCCGAAGACCCGCCCTCGCATGCCACTCGGCACCCGCTCCTGGAAGATCGTCATCGCTAGTGGATTCAGCGGCTCCAGGAACATCGCGTTCACAAAGACCGAGATCACAACGACCCAGACCGGCGGCAGAGCGACCAGCACCCAGAAGGTCAAGGCACGCACCGCAAACCCGCCAACCAGAATCGCCCGCCGCGGAACACGCGGACCAAGCCACATATAGAGGATGTTGCCAACGATCGAGCCGCTCGCCAGCCCTGCGAACATAATGCCCAGCGAGACTGCACTGCCGTAGACCTGCTCGGCATAGACCGGCATAACCAGCCCATAGAGCGGCTCGGCCAGCAGACTCCCAACCGACGACACGATCATGAACCAGAAGAGCACCCGATCGCGCCGCACGAACTGGATGCCTTCCCAGACCTCGCCGAAGTAGCGTCGCGCGCCTTTGGACTCTGTCTCTTCTTGTGCGGTCGCCAGTGAAGGAACCCAGCGTGCGACGACCAGCGCCGAGACCGCGAACGTCGCCGCATCGATCCAAAGCAGATTGCTTGCTCCGACCAGCGCGATCAGGATCCCAGCCAGCGGCGGAGCGGCCAGGCCAGCGACGCGATAGGCCATCTGGTTGACGGTGTTGGCGCGGTCCAGGTTGATCTTGGCCGCGCCTGCCAGTTCGGGCAGCAGGCTTCGGCGCGCCGTCTCACCAGGGATATCGAGCAGCGCACCAAGGAAGACCAGCGCCAGCAGCTGCCAGAACTCCAGCCCGATCGTGCTGTAGAGCAGCGGAATCATCATTACGGTGAGGCCGCTGGCGAGATCGGCGATGATACTGGCGCGCTTGTAGCCCAGCCGGTCGACGATCACGCCGCCAAAGAGCCCGGCGATGATGATCGGAGCCCCACCGACCGCGACGGTGATTCCTGCCCGGCTGGCACTGCCCGTCGTCACCAGCACGAACCACGGGATCGCCAGCATCGTCAGGATATTGCCGGCCAGCGATATCACCTGCGCCACGATCAAGGCGATGAACGGCTTCCGCTCAACTGCCCAGATCGACGTGATATTCCGCAGGGTCTTCATGGGCCATCTCTCAGCAAGATTTCGAATTCTTGATGAAAGTATAGCGATAGTTGATGAATTATCAAGTTATAATTAGGACTTGGTGCTATCTAGTTCCTATCGCGGACCGATTAGTGCTAGTGAATCAATCTCGCGCAGGATCTTGCTGAAGTCCGGCACAGTCTCTCATGCTCCCCCATCCAGCCGGCCACGTCAGCTGTCATTCAGGGCCTCTCGGCTGCCGCAAGGGACCGACTCCGCAGAGGAATCTCTCCAGAAGATCACCGGAAGCTGTCGCCGTCCAATTCCGAGGACCAGCCCCCCACGTCATCCTGAGCCCGTCGAAGGATCTCTCGGGAGATCGTGAAGGGATGCCGACGTTGATCTGAGTTTCCAGTCTCCCTGAGAGATCCTTCGACT
>CAYNTE010000126.1:0-8664 GCA_964399615.1 uncultured Thermomicrobiales bacterium | reverse complement strand
CCTGATCATGGGCTGTGGTGGTAACGACATGGACCTCATGTCCGTTACACGCCAGATGCTCCGCCAGGCGCTGTGTGACGGTTTCCGAGCCACCGCGGAATGGAGCAAAGCGATGGTTGAAGAGCAAAATACGCATGGATCACGGAGTGTCGGGGTCAGGCGTCGCATTGAGCTCTTCGAGCTGGATACGTGCCTGTTCCGCGATGTTAGATTCAGGGTTGTCGTCTATTGCTCGCTGGAACCACTCTCTAGCCTGCTCTACATCCGGGTTCTCTCCAGATTGGAATAGCGCCCCGAGGTAGTAGGCTGCTTCTCCAGAATATGGACCGAGCTCGAACGCCTTCTTAAGCTGGATCTGAGCGTCAAAATAGTTGCCGGATCGATAGAGCGCGGTACCGAATGCCAGCCGAAGTGAGCCGTCATCCGGGCTTGCAGCGACCGCCCTCTCGAAGAGTGGAATGGCGAGGCTGAATTGCCCTTCGCTCGCGTAAATCTCAGCGAGGACACCAGCAGTCCCGGTATCATCAGGATTCTCGGCAACCTGGGTCTCTAGGCGTGATACGTCTTCATTTGGATCTACTGCCTCCGTGGACTCGTCACTGCCGGAACTGATAACCCCACCTGCGACCATTGCCAGTGATCCGATAACCATCGCTATAACGATAAAAATAGCGAAGGCGGCGAAGAGTTTTCCGGGACCATTCTGCATGCTGAGCGAAACTCACAATCGTGGTGAACTAGCGGCAAATCGTCCGTTCTAGTGTGCCAAACCTTGGGGATCAGCGGTTTGCTTGTGACCCTTGCAGATGCTATTCTTAAGGTCGCTCGGAAGAGCTTTGCCGAAGTGGCGAAACAGGCAGACGCGCTACGTTCAGGGCGTAGTGCCCGTTACGGGCGTGGGAGTTCGAATCTCCCCTTCGGCACCACCGGCGTGAGGCCGGCTTTTTTCGGTCCGCACGTTAATAGCCGAACGATTCCGAACGGACGATCGCTGGTGAGAGCCAGAGGAAAGTCCGAGCTGCGCAGAGCAGGGTGCCTGGTGCAAACCAGGGCAGTGGGTCCGGTGCCTGCTGATAGTCCAGATCGGCAACTGGCGAGTCCAGTTGAGAGCAACAGAGACCAAAGCCCGCCGCAATCGCGAGCGGGAGTGAAAAGGGCAATCCTCCCCGCAGCAATCCCAAGAAGACCTGTATTCAGGCGGCTCGCCTGGGGTCAGGTAGGGAGCAGGTCAATCGACCCGGTCCAGCAAGGACCGAGATAGATGATCGTCAGAACAGAACTCGGCTTACAGTTCGGAATCAACGGCAGCACGGTGCCTCTAGCTCAATAGGTAGAGCACTGGTCTGTGGAACCAGTGGTTACGGGTTCGAGCCCCGTGAGGCACCCCCACACTTCCACAATCGCCCTCGTAGCTCAATGGATAGAGCACTTGTCTTCGGAACAAGGGGTTGGGGGTTCGAATCCCTCCGAGGGTACCGCTCCTTTAGCTCATCAAGTCATTAACATCGAGCCATCCGGCTGTGCATGGCACGCCATCCGTATGTGATGGAGCGCAGGCCAAGTCGTTGGATGCGCCATGCCAATCCGAATGGGTAACCAGCCATCTTTGCGATGTCGCCGAGGGCTACTTGACCGGCCGCAAGCGGGATGGTCAACAGCAGTGTCAACCCCGATGCTTCAGGAGCATTTATCAAGCGCTTGATTGGTCTCCGGATGTGAGCGAGGCCGAGCACAGAGACGATGATAAGTTCTATCGGTTTCCGGCGGACAAGTGCTGCCGCGAGCACGGCGTAACTGGCGTATCGCACCGCATGACGCCGGGGAAATAGCCCTGACTTGCCATCGCCGCGGGCATAGCGAAAATACTGCCGTGCGAATGAGACGGGTCCACTGCGCGGGTCGAACTCCACAACCGCGCGTGGTTCCCACCGGAACGTCGCTCCCCCATCTCGCAATAAGAGATCAAAGATCAGGTCTTCGCAATAATCGAGCCACTCGGGATATCTGAACTCAGCATCGAGCCAGCGTTTGCGCACTGCAACTGAGCGGCTTGATGGGAGAAACGACTCAGGGTCGATCTCATCTGCATCTGGCAAAGTCGCCGCAACGAGCGCGGCGTTCCACAAAGACGACCGGTCCCCCACGAAGAAACCACTCACAATATCGATCTGCTCATCGTCGAACGGCTCGGTGATGTAACGAATCCAGTTGGAGTCCGGCCGGGTACCCGCGTCAGACACGACGATTATGTCGCCCTGCGCATGTTCGATTGCAATATTCCGGCCTTCGGATATCGAGGCACCGCTTTTGCGACATATGTCAACTCGCAGTGGCGATGATTCTGCTAGCCCCACCACCAACTGCCAGGTTCCGTCCGTCGAACCACCGTCGACGATGACCACTTGATCTGGCCGGGTTGTTTGGGATTCAAGTGCAGTGAACCAGCCAGGCAAGCTCCCAACCTCGTTCAACACTGTTGCGATTACCGAGATGGTCCGGCTCACAGCGCCACTCCGCACAGCGCTTCGTACTCCTGAACAAGCGCCTCTTGGCGCTGCAGCATGGCCGTTCGCTGGTCCGGGTCGGTATCGTCCCAGCCGGCGATATGTAGGAGACCGTGGACGATCAGAAACGCAACCTCACGAAGGATAGAGTGCTGTGCTTCGTGGGCTTGTGCTTGCGCTATCTCGCCGCAGATAACGAGATCGCCGAGATATGACCCCAGTTCGCCCGGAGCATCGCCGGGGAACGTGATGATGTCAGTCTCGCTATCGTCATTGAAGTACTGCCAGTGGAGTGCTCTCATGACGCTGTCTGTCACGAGTGAGACTGACACTTCGAAGCTTTCGGCAGGTGAAGCGATCTCGCGCTCAACTACCAGCGCAGCCAGTGCTTCTAACGCCGGTACGTCTGCTTCAGCGATCCACGATTCACCTTGGTTGAACTCAATAGTTACTGGTCGCATTAGTCGAGTTGAGATGGAGCGGGCTGGGTTGTTTCGGGCGACAGGGTCGACGATGGTGTCGTGCGCTGCAAAGCGGGCGGATACTCGACTCGCGGGTGGTAAATGCCTTCCAAGATCTGAATGAATGAGTCCTCGATAATGGCCAGGTCGCGGAACGTGAGATCGCATTCATCCAGCTGGCCCGCGTCAATGCGCGATTGAATGATCGAGCGAACGACGTTGCCGAGACGATCAGATTCTTGCTGACGGTTCGTGTGGTCTGCCTGGTCGAAGAGGCGCCCGCCCTGCGACATCGATCGCACGGACGCTTCAACCGAATCCGCGAGCATGACCACGGCGGCTTCGCGAGTCTGAGGCTTGGGCCCAGGATAGGTGAACACCTTTGGATCGACGTCGGGATTCTTCTCCAACGCTTTACGATAGAAGTACTCAACTCGAGTCGTGCCGTGGTGCTGCGCAATAATATCGATGATTGCCTTGGGCACATGCTCCTTGCGCGCGAGTGCGACACCATGCTTCACGTGGTCGATGATAATCTGCGCGCTGACTTGCGGATCGAGACCATCATGGATGTTGCCTATGTTGGCCTGATTCTCAACGAAAAATGTCGGGTGCTCGAGTTTTCCAATGTCGTGGTAGAGCACACCGACACGAGCAAGCATCGGATCACCACCGACGCGACTGATAGCTGCTTCGGCAAGATTGCTGACGATGATCGAGTGATGATACGTACCGGGAGCTTCGTGGGCGAGCCGGTTCAGGAGCGGCCGGTTAGGATGTGCGAGCTCCTGCAATCCGAGACTCGTCGTAATGCCGAAGATCGATCCAAGCACGCTGTAGAACATGAATGTCACGGCGGCCGAGATAGCGCCGGCAGCTAGCACCTCAACCCCAGTTTCGGCCGCTTCGACGAAGTCCAGCTCGTTGTCCAGCGCAATGAGCGAGATGGCCACGATGAACATAGCGAGCGACGAGGCCAGACCAGCCAAGATAAAGGTCATCGTGCGCTCGGCCCGCCAGACGACCAGTGCACCAGCAATCGAGGCGACGAAATACAGCAGCATCAAGTCGGGGGAGACACCGGCGACGACACCAATATAGAGCGCCAGAACGGCGGAAACCACGATCGCGACATCAGCATCAAAGAGAATCGCCAAGAGCATGGCGCTGGCCGCTACTGGCAGCACGTACTGGAACTCGTTGTGAGGCAGGATCAACCGGGCGACGATAATAGGAACGATCAGGACCAAGGCAATAAGTACTAGCTGGCGGTTGCGCCATACCTGAGGATTAAATCGATAGAGATAGGCAGTCAATACGATGGTCAAGATCACCATGAGACCAGCTAGCCCAAGGCGCGGGATCCAGTCGACCTTGGTTTCTAGTAGACCGAGTGATTCAAGCGCCTCGATATCCTTGGCGGTGACCTCGGTGCCGTCGCGAACGATCGCCTGCCCCTTCTTGACGGTGACCGTTACCGGCTCGATTCCAGCCCTGGCTTCTTCCCGCTTGGCCTGGGTTGCCTGATCATCGATAAAGACATTGGGACTGATGAACAGGCTGCTCATGGCAACGACGACATCACGCTCCGTGTTTGAGATATCTGCGGAGATGAGGAGCGGCAACCGGTCTATGGCGTTGCCAATCTCATCGCCTTGAATCTCCCGAGACATCGTTTCGTCAACGACATCACGCGCCACATCCTGAATCTGACTCCATGAGCTTGCGCTGAGATCGACCATCTGGCTGACGACAGAATCTGCCATATTGGGCGCTTGCGCCTTGATACGCTCTTGCTTCTCGTCGTCGCTCAGTGTCGTCGACCGGATTTCTGTGACATCGTCCAGGAATTCGTTGAGCTCAGCTAGCTTCGCGTCGTGAACGCTGGAATCGAACTGCTTGACGATGTTGTCGACACTGTCATAGGCCTGCTGACGTGCCTCGTCAGTACGAATCTGGCTGATGTAGCTGGTGTCTCGCGGAGCCTTGAATGTCTGGCTTGAGATATCGCCGACCTCAAGGCTCGGCTGACCGGGGTTCCATTGAATGAGAACCGACCCGACCGTCACGGCCAGAATGATGACGAAGAACAAGCCAAGCTGGAGGATGTGAAGGACAGTCGTGTCCTCGTCGCCGATTTTGCGACCGAGGACAGGTGAGTTGGACAATACCCGCGAAGACGCGCGGCTAAACCAATTTGATCCGTTATTGGTCCTGGCCACGTACCACCTCACTTAAGAGAAATGAAGTTGACCGCGCCGTGCTGATGACGGTTGGCGTTACGATTCTGAACGTCGCCGGAGTTCTTCGCTCGCCAGCTTGCTGAGAAGTCGATTATCTGCTCGTCCAGAGGTGCGCTGGATCAGCTCAGGCATGAGCGTTCGCATGTCTGCAGGGCTGCTCAGGCCAAGCTCAGATACGGCTTGCTGCACCAGGTCACGAAGATCGTCTTCGGAAATAGGCTTGCGGTCTTCCGGAAGGTACTCTTCCAGCAAGTCCAGTTCGGATTGCTCTGCCTCAACGAGATCTTCGCGGTTTGCCTTGGAATAGGCTTCAATCGAATCACGGCGCTGCTTGATTTCGGCCTCGATCACGGCAACGATGTCGTCGTCGGTTGCCTCACGCCGTAGTTCGATTTCCTTGTTGCGGACAGCAGAGCGCAGTAAACGCAAGATGTCACGACGGTCGGTGTCGCCACTGCGCATGGCTACTTTCAGGTCCTCAGTCAGCTTCATTGCCAAATTGGAAGTCATGTTGCTCCGTGTTTACCCACTCCCGAGCCATATCGGCCCAGGCAATCATGCTCAAGCTTGATATGCCGATGTTGGGATTATAGGGAAAGCGGCCAATCTGAACCATAATTGAAAGGGGTGCGAGCGAGTGAACCCGCTCAATGATGACTACAGGAGCCGTTCGTCATGCCAGAGCTACCAGAAGTCGAGACCGTGGTTGGAACGCTTCGACCGCATTTGGTCGGGAGGACGTTTACCGATGCCCAGGTGTACTGGCACAGGACGATTGGCGCTGTGCCGGTCGAAGACTTCCGCCAGCGTTTGGTGAATCGGTCCATTGTCGACGTCTCACGACGCGCTAAATACATCGTACTCACACTCGACGGTTCTGATCGGATCACCATCCACTTGCGCATGACCGGCGAGCTCCGGTTTTCACCGCCAGATACTGCAGAACGACCTGAGCTACAGCATCGCAGATTGTCATTCCACTTTCAGGACGGAAGCTGGCTAGATTTTGACGATGTACGGAAGTTCGGTCGCATCCAGATTCTGGATGAAGTGGCTTGGCGAGAATTAAATGAGAGTTTGGGTGTCGAGCCCCTGGATGCAGGGTTCACCGCAGAGACGCTGCACAGCATATTTCATGGCCGGCGTCGACAGCTCAAGCCACTGCTCCTCGATCAGCGGATAATCGCCGGTATCGGCAACATCTATGCGGACGAGGCACTCTTTCGAGCGAGGTTGCATCCATTGCAGGCTTCGGATCGAATTTCGACCGTCAAGAGCAAGCACCTGCATGAATCCATCGTTGACGTTTTGGGAAATGCGATTGAGCACCGCGGTACGACGCTGCAGAACTATCGAAGCGGTCTCGGCGAACAAGGGGAGAATCAGAGCCAGCTGCAGATATACGGTTCAGCAGCCGGCTCTCCGTGTCCCCGCTGTGGATCGCCCATCAAGAAGATTACCGTCGGGCAGCGTGGGACTGTATTCTGCCCACGTTGCCAGCGCAAGCGTTAAGACGCGTAGTAGCTATCGATGATGTTCGCATTTGACGAGTCACCCGGCTCAAGCACCGGATAGTCGCCCACAACCAGATCCAGGTGTTTCAGTCCAGAGCCAGTTGCGAAGACGACAGCCTCATCTTGCTCGCTCAGGAATCCCGACTCTCGGAGTTTGCGCGCCGCCGCGACAGTCGCGCCGACCTCGGGAGAGATATGGATGCCCTCTGCCGCAGATGTCTGATTCGTTGCGTCGATCAGCTCTTCGTCGGTCACAGCTACTGCGGTCCCGCCGCTCTCTCGAACCGCGTCCAAAATGAGGTAGTCGCCGATTGCAACCGGCACCCGGATTCCTGGCGCAACGGTGTCGGCGCCCTCCCACAGTGGTGCGTGGCGGTCGCCTCGTTCATAGGCGTCGACAATCGGTGCGCAGCCGGTGGATTGCACAGCAATGATCCGGGGACGATCTGAACCTATGAAGCCCATCTGCTCCAGTTCGTCAAAGGCTTTCCACATGCCGACGATCCCGGTGCCTCCGCCAGTTGGATAGAGAATGGCATCTGGCACGCGCCAGCCGAGTTGCTCGACAAGTTCATACCCCATCGTCTTTTTGCCTTCAGCGCGATAGGGCTCTTTCAGCGTGGAGACATCAAACCATCCACGCTCAGCGGCATGTTCCTTGACAACTGCACCAGCATCGTTGATCAGCCCGTGGACGAGAAAGACTTCTGCCCCAAGGGCACGACATTCGCGTTTGAACACATCAGGCGCGTCGTCAGGCATAAAGACGACAGCCTTCATGCCTCCACGAGCCAGGTATGCCGACGCAGCAGCCGCTGCATTGCCCGCCGACGGCAGGGCAATCGCTTTGACACCGAGTTCCTTGGCACGCGAAACAGCCGCCCCGAGTCCACGAGCCTTGAACGAACCCGTTGGGTTCCGGCCTTCATCTTTTAGAAGCAGCTTGGGCAGACCGATCTGTTTGCCAAGGCGTGGAGCGCGGAGTAGCGGCGTACCACCCTCGCCGAGGGTAAGTCGGTTCGCTTCCTCCCGAACTGGCATCACCTCGGCGTAACGCCACAGCGTCCAGTCCCGGGTCGCCAGTGATTCTTTGGTCAGCGTCGCAGCGGCGCGTTCAAGGTCATACTCAGCTAACAGGACTTTGCCGTCTTCCGGGTCCGTCGTGAGCAGCTGCTCCGGGTCGTATCGTTTGCCGCTTACTGAACCGACTATGGATGTCAGGGCACTTTCGATCATGTAGCTCCACCATTACTGCTCGAATCGTTAAACACCGCCTCGATTCTAGTGCTCGGCCAGATTTCTGTGAAGCCGGTGGAAGTGGGCTAGACCGGCGGCTCGATTTGGCGATATACTTTGCATGCCTGCGGGTGTAACTCAGTTGGTAGAGTGTCTGCTTCCCAAGCAGAATGTCGTGGGTTCGAGTCCCATCACCCGCTCCCAGCTAAAATCAGAATGTTCGATTCTCGTATTCAGGCTCGCCGACTTCGGCGAGTCCCATGAGCGTGCTCAGGGTCGGGGGAGTTGACGTTGAAAGCTCGAAGTTCCTCACGACCTAGGCTGGACGGCACCATATCGATCAAAAGAGCGACATGGGTGCTAATAGTCATTGCGGGCGTGCTGGTGATCATCAGCCTGACCACGCAGGTGTTGGCTCGTCAGCTTGACATGGATCCAAACAGATTCACGTTCTCGTTCTTCAACCTGGACGTAGAGAGAAATGTTCCCACCTCGTTTCAGGCGCTACTTCTCCTGGCAAACGCCGTTCTATTCGGAGGCATTGCCGCACTGAAATGGTCTGTCGCAGACCGGTGGCGATGGCACTGGACGTTGTTGTCGGTGATTTTTCTGCTCCTGACCTGGGACGAGATCATCGAGGTCCACGAGCACTTTATCCATATTTTGAAGCCGCTTGGATTGTCTGGGATCTTCTATTTTGCTTGGA
>CAYNTE010000125.1:0-8747 GCA_964399615.1 uncultured Thermomicrobiales bacterium | reverse complement strand
GACCACGTGCGCGCGATCCTGACCACGATCGCCGAACTCGCCGATCAGGGACTAAATGGTATCGGACGATGGTTACACACCCTCGGTTATCGCGGCCATATCACCAGTAAGTCTCGTCGTTACTCGACCACCATGTCCGCGCTACGCGCACGACGCGCGACGTGGACGCGTGAGAAACACTCCAAGAGCAGTGCGCAGAAACATCATCCCGGTTCCGAATCGACCGGTGCCGACGATCTGGTGTTCTGGGAGTTTGACCCTGCCGGCCATACCAGCCTCGGAGATCGCACGTTGATCATCAGTGCTGCGCAGCTCAGCATCAACCAACGCCGCACCGCCCGCGAGCACCTTCAGCAGAAGGTGCAGATCAGCCAGGGCTGGAGAGGCGATGGCTGAGACATCAGCTGCGGATGAATCACCGATAGGCGAAAGATGCTACAGCCAAGAGGAATTCAATGTCTGGCTCACCGAATCCTGCCGCCGCCAACACCTCCCCGTCATCATCACCAACCCCGCCGTCCTCGCCAACATCGCAACCCTTTTGCGCTGAGTAACCGTGTATCGAGCTGCGGTGAAATTGAACAACAAGACAACTGTTCTTCTCCTGGACGCACAAGATAGAACTGCGTTCTGACGGCTGATGTCAAGGCCAACGCCGCGTGCGGTCGAACCCACGGTTCGAGCCTTGACACCAACCGTCAGCAACGCCACACCATCGACCGCGACCAGAGAAGACACGAATCGGTGACCCACCTCTCGGTGCGCGCGCTATCAGCTTTTTCGCCTGGGTCGCGAAGGTGATCGGCCTGTCGTTGCGGTTCGTTCAGCGTCAGGCCGCCGTGCGCAAGCACCGTCCGCAGAACGGCTCCCGATGACGGTAGGAATGTCATTTCGGACGTTCTTTGAGCAGTTGGGTGACCCTGTTGTGGCTCGTTGCCCATACATGTACCGAGGGATCGACCAGGCTCAGCAGTAGGAAAACGTCATCAAGTCGGTTCTTGAGGTTGCCGTCGAGGATGCACTCATGATGTGCGACACGATTGCGGAAGTAGGAGAGTCGAAAAAGCAGCCAGTGAATTTGGTTGCCGCTGGCGGCTGGAGCAAATGCTTTCTTGGTCGCCTGGTCCCAAAGCTGCCTGCGGTAGGCGTTGGTGGTGGGGTCGGTCTGTTGAGCATCGTCCCAGGGGAACAACCCGTGCCACTGTCCGAAGGTGACTTGGGAAAGTACATCTCCGCTGGTGAGAGGAAATCCGCGGCGCGGATGGTCAGGTCGGGC
Organism: uncultured Thermomicrobiales bacterium; assembly: GCA_964399615.1. GTDB lineage: Bacteria > Chloroflexota > Chloroflexia > Thermomicrobiales > CFX8 > CAYNTE01. The sequence goes on along the minus strand of CAYNTE010000125.1, from coordinate 7,471 downwards.
GTCGCGGTCGATTTTCGCCGCTTCGGCTTTGGCGTACGCGCCCTGGAGGATCGAAGCGAACAGCTTGTCGAGCGGCGACGGCAGGTTATTGGGGTGCAACAGCCAGTCGTGGTAGCCGCGGTTGGTGCGGCACCATTGGCAAAGATGTTCGTCGAGCGCGTTTCGGACCACCACCTCAACAAGCGATAGCAGTTCGAGAAACGCTGCTGAGACACCCATGTTCCAGCGGTACAGGGCGAGCGCGCGCTTGTGGTGTCCCTCTGCGACAGCGAGGTAGGGGCGCATCCGCTCGCCGCCGAGCCGATGAACGACATGGTCACGCTTGAACCCCGATGCCACGGCACGTACAGTAGTAAACGAAGAGGCCCGCAAGGGTCAGAGAAGGAAAAGGCGTCTTCACGTTCCCACGTGAGGGCGCTTTTTCACTATCTAATCTACGGTGCACTGTGCACACAAAAGACGCAGGTCATGCGTTTCACGTTCCCTTCCCGTGGCCAAGCCTATTGTCATGGCGACGTCCCGACACCGGGTACTTGACAGTGGCTTGTGGTAGGTGGCAGCGGCATGCTGCGGGTCTTCGCACTTCGGGTCGTGTCGGTACCTAGTGCCATAGTGAATGGTCAGAAACGACGGGAGCCAAGAAAGCTGCGCACGAGCAATGAAGCGTCCGCCCTACTCCGCAGGTACGCTGGTGTCAATATCAGCTAGGTCGTTGTCGGCCCAGCGGCGTAGTCTAGTTACATGGATGTAGTTCCTGCAACGTCTGCCGACCTCGGCAAGAGTGCATCGTCGGGAAGAACTGGCGAATCCGACGCGCAGGTTCATCCAGCAACCGAGCGCGAGCCGGCTGGTCCACGCCCCGACCATTTCCAGATCCTCGCTCTGGATGGAGGGGGCGCCAAGGCGCTGTTCACCGCGCATGTGCTTGCGCGTCTGGAGCAAGATTTGGGCGTCAGGATCGGCGATTCCTTCGATCTCATTGCTGGGACTTCGGCGGGTGGCATCGTCGCACTGGGTCTCGGCGCGGGCCTCAGGCCGAGCGAGATCGTCTCCCATTATGAAGAACTGGTCGAGAAGGTCTTTCCGGCATCCAGGCGGCGAGTATGGCGTCGGCCACGCCAACTGAGATCGCCAATCTATGACGCAGAGGCGCTGCGGGCCGCATTAACAGGTGTTCTCGGCAGGCGGCTGCTCGGCGACAGCACGAAACGATTGGTCATTCCTGCGTGGGATGTGCAACGCGGGGCTGTGCACATCTTTAAGACTCCGCATCACACACGGCTGACCCGCGACTGGCGGATACCGATGGTCGACGTAGCAATGGCAACCTCGGCGGCGCCGCTGTATTTCCCCGCGGCGCACGTCGACGGGCACCGGCTCATTGATGGTGGCGTGTGGGCAAATAACCCGGCAGTGGCGGCGATTGCCGAGGCTGTCAGCATGCTCGATGCTCCCCTCTGCAAGATCACAGTCCTCAACGTCGGCACCATCGACCAGCTCACCGATCATCCCAAACGTTTGGACCGCGGCGGACTACTGCACTGGGCCAGACCGATCGCCCCGTTGATCCTGAGCGCCAGCAGCCGCGGCGGGCAGGGTCTGGCCGAACACTTGATCGGCAAACCCAACTACATCCGCTTCGACGCCTTGGTGCCCGGCGGGCTCTACGCACTGGACTCGGCGGAGCCGAAGGACGTGGCCGGACTTGCGGCCTCAGTCAGTCGAGAACTCAGCCCCATCTACACCGCGAAATTCGCTGACCACCGGGCACCCACATACACGCCTGTGATCGGACACCGACACCGCGGCGATCCGAGCAGCACTTCACACACGGAGGCTCCCAATGCAACTCGCTGACCATTTCAACGTCTTGCTGAAAGACACGGTCAATCTCAGACAGTTCAAACTGGACCTACTCAACGAGCGCGTCGAAGCCATCTATAAGGCGCTCAAAGCCGACGCCGAAATCGGTGCGCTGATCACCGGCAAGACGCCGCAAGGCTCCTGGGCACACCGCACGATCATCAACCCGGTCGGCGACAACGAGTTCGACGCTGATTTCATGCTCGACATGAGCGAGAACCGGGAGTGGGCCGACAGCCCTAAGACCTACATCGATGAGGTCTACGCAGCCCTTCATCGGCACGGCACCTACGGCGCCATGCCGCACTCACGGAAGTGCCGCTGCGTGCGGCTCGTCTACGCCAACTCCATGCACGTCGATATCGTCCCCCACCTCAACCTTGCCGACGGCCGCGAGGTCATCGTCAACCGCGACGACAACCAATGGGAGCTGACCAACCCGCAGGGCTTCACCGATTGGATGAAGAACAAGGACTCCCTCGCTAACGGAAACCTCCGCAAAGTGATCCGACTGATGAAATACCTTCGCGATCACAAGAATTCGTTCACCGGCACACGGTCAGTCCTGCTGACCACCATGCTCGGTGAGCAAGTAACAGACTTGCGCAAGCTCCTCGACCCAGGTTACTACAGCAACGTCCCCACAACCCTTCTTCATATCGTGCAAGATCTCGACACCTGGTTGCAAGCGAACCCAATCAAGCCCTCCATCGCCGACCCGTCCGGCTCAGGCGTGACGTTCGACCACCGGTGGGGGCCAGACCCCGAGAGCGCCCAGGCGACTTACAGCTACTTCCGCGACCGAATCCACACTCATGCAGCCGAGATCGAAGCAGCCCACAAGGAGAAAGACAAAGACCGCAGCGTCCAGCTGTGGCAGAACATCTTCGGCGATGGCTTCAAGGCGCCGGCCACCGCCTCGGCTAGCGCGAAGTTTCCGGCCGCCGCCTCCTCCGTTGCGGCCTCAACAGTGGGGCGCTCTGGTCGCGCCGGGTGACCAAACGTCACCAGCCCACGCTGACGAGCTGGCAGAAACATCTCCTCGCCGAACTCAAAGCGCTAGCACAACAGCGCCCCGACGACATCCAGGTCCGTGGACGACCGACGCTTGACCGTGATGGTGAGGCGGTGCTCCGCATCACGCTACGCACGGCCGACATCCCCCATCATGAGGGCGGTCTGCAGCTACGGGACACCGAGGAGTTCATCCTTCGGCTTCGCCCGTCCGCCTACTCGCTACCGGCGATCGAGGTCGATCACGCCCGGTTCCTCGGCTACCCCCATGTCCTCGCGGGCCAACGACTATGCATCTATTTGGATCCCTCACGGGAGTGGCAGCCGACGCTCGGCGTGGCCGGTCTGCTCACCCGGCTCTGGGATTGGCTCGTCGACGCGGCCGCCGGAAACTTCAACGCCTCCACCGCCATGTACCACGCCGTTGGCGGAGTGCCACATCAAGCGGATGACACACCCACGATCGTTATCCGAGAATCCGGACCCGCGAAGCGGCATCAAACGGCTCGCCTGATTGCCCGATCAACACATAGATACGACCTGACATACTCGTCTGAAGCCGCTGGGTTTCGCATACCGGTGATTGCTCTGGCCACCGCGCTGCCGTTCGGCGCCGCCTCCACATTCGCGCTGTTGCTTGCCCTTCTCGATGACCCTTATATGGACCGCCTCGAAGAACGGGCTCCCCGGATCGCACCGCAGTCGCCTGCGTTTCTCACCGCCCTACTGGCAAGCGCGGTACGAAATCACGACGGCACCGAGCAATACTTCGTCCTCGCGGTCCCGCACCCCGCCGGCGGCCCACCCCACCTCCTGGGCGGACGACTGCCCGTCCCGACAGCGAATGCGCTCCGCAGGATCGCCCAACAACACGGCGTAGGAGTGGCTCTCGATCCCACAAGGATCAATACCGAAATCCCGATTGAGTGGTGCAGGATGTCTGATGAACGACCCGAAGTCACAATCCGTCGCGACGACGGCCGCCCCGTCAACGGATTCCAAGGAAAGACGGTCCACATCTGGGGCTGTGGAGGACTTGGATCATGGATCGCGGAACTCATCGTCCGCGCCGGAGCGTCGGAGATCACCGTGTGTGACCCCGGCGTCATTACCGGTGGTCTGCTGGTCCGACAGAACTATGTCGAAGACGACATTGGCCGTTCCAAAGCTGAGGCACTCGCTAGTCGTCTCCGCGCGATCCGCGATGACCTGACTGTGACCGTCGCGGAAGGACACCTGCCCGAGGATCCCACCTCATGCCTCGCAGCGGATCTCATCATCGACGCCACAGTGAACAACGGCATCACGAGCTATCTGGATGTACTAACTACCGCGACTGATCGAAGAGCGTTGATCGCTCAGGTCGCCACCGATGCTCGCTCTGGCACGCTGGGCCTGGCCGTGCTGTGCGCCGCAAACGCACCGGGGACAGTATCCGACATTGATCAAGACGCTGGCCGAACAATCCAGTGCGACAGTGAACTTGAGCTCTACCACACGCTGTGGCAGGAACCCGGCGATGACGACGAACTCATACCAACCAGGGGCTGCTCGGTCCCCACGTTTCACGGGTCGGCGGCCGATCTCGCGGCGGTCGCAGCCACCCTCGTCAACCTGATAGGAAGCCACCTCCAACAACCGGATCCCGTGGTTTCGGGAACACACCTCATCGCTCTGCCGCACGCGGCCAGCGGCCCACGACACCACTTCCTCCCGGCTGAAACACACGCCCCGGATCACACTGCAGGAACAGAATGAGGACAACCGAACGTCAAGGTGACGCCCCTTCAGAGAGCGTAGTTGTCCAGCGTCTGCGCACCGAAGCGACCAACTGGATCAACGCCGTGGCGCTTCAATCAGGACGCATCGAGCGACGCTTCCGCAAGCAGCATGGCGACCACGGAGAAATTCAGGCCCTTGAAGTCGACCTGCACTTCTTCTTGGTAGCAGCAGTACGCCTTCGCCGCTGTATCGAGCAGGTATCCCGATGCGTGCCCGGGCTCAGCGGTCCGCTCGCCACCCGGTTGCGCAGCTTCGATATCGAGGCCGTCTCGTTGGTCAGGATGCGGAACGTCAGCGAGCACATCGATGAGTACAACCTCGACCAGGGGCATGACGAAACGGTGAGCCGCCGGCAGGTACAGACCTGGTACCTCGGCACTACCGACAGCGGCGGACCGATCTGGGCCTGGCTCGGCCAAAGACTCGACATCGAACAGACGGAGAAGGCGGCACTATCGCTGTACCGCGGATTTCTCACCGACTGTGAAAGATGGATTGGTACCGCGAGACCCGCAGTTACGAGCACTGGCATGTCAGCTGACCCATTGTGACACGCTGAACCGGATCGCATCTTGCGCCAGTCAGTGCTGGCCACAAGGAACGATGCTGCACACTACACATGCAGATCTACGCGCGGGGGCAGCGACAGCAATGAGCGGGAGACGAGGTAAGGATCAGGATGGTCGAGGAAGCCGCAGCAAGAGCGGCGCGTTGCGAAACGACTGCCGATGACTCCAAGAATCCAGAAACAGACACCCAGTGATCGTTCCGGACGGGCACACCGACCCCGAGAAGTTGCGCCAACTACTGACGGCTGCTGAGGAAACCCACCTGGATTTCAAAGCCTCCGTTGACTTTCAGAACACCAAAGACCGTATCGAATTCGTCAAGGACGCTGTGACGATGGCGAACCGACCTCCCGGTGGCTACATCGTCATCGGCGTCGACGACAATGGGTCACCCTGCATACCGGCAGGGACACTAGCCAATCCACGCCAGTTCGACGGCGCCAATCTGAATCAGCAAGTCCGCAAATACATTGAAGGCGAGACACACATCGTTTCGCAGATCCATCAGCACGATGGCTACGACTTCGTGCTCGTCTGGATCCCGCACCACCGAGATGGACTCCCGGTGCCGATGAAAGCAACAGGACAATACGTCGACGACAGAGACAGGGACAAGGTGGTCTTCCGTGAGGGTGACGTCCTGATTCGGGAAGGCGCGGCCAACGTTCCTCTGCGCCATATCCACTGGCGTCAAATCCTCGCCGAACACGATGACAGGATCAGGGCAGAGGCCGAGAAAACCGCTCAAGCGATGCTCCGAGCCTTCCTTCAAGAACGCGCGCAAGCCGCGTCACCACAGACTCCTACACCGCTCCTCATGGAGATGGACAACGACACCTTCGGCCGAGCGGTAATCGAGCACTTGGAGGCCGGCGATGGGGAACACTGATGTGCAGCTACGACAGTTCCTGCGCTCGCTAACACAGTTCGTCCGTGCAGACACCCCGCTTGCGGAGACCGAACGCGCATTGGATAAGTGGACAATTATTGCATGCCAGGCAATGCATTTCGAACGCTCAAACCTTGTTGAGCGTGCCATCACGCTGCTCAACGAAGCCTACGCGGCACTACCCGTGACGGGAGCGGATAGCGTGGAAAAGCAGCTTGCCGTCGTGGTCCGTCTGTACATTGTGGGCAGTATGGCAGTGCGAATGGGCGCCTGGTCTGTCATCACGTCGATCGTCCAGCGGCCTGCTCAGATTCACCCGAATGACTACGACTACGTGCATTCTTCGTGGATCCGTCACGGTCATGTCGAGGCTGCTCGCGCCGGTTTAACAGGGGATGCCGCGGAAGGCGGCTACTTGATCTCGGTAGCACGCGAGCTGATGGTCGCTCAACCGGCAACGCGGCCCGACGTTCCGGAGAGCCTCGTGCCCACCGCGAGCAATCCCGCCGCCGATGACCTGCTGCTGAATTCGTTGTGCCAGTTCGATATTCTGTATTGTCTGCTCGTTGCAGCGGAGGGTCAAACGTCCGTCAGGAGTTTCTACCCGTCCAGCGCAGCATTTGACGAATCCCGTGCCGACCCGGCGCTGGTCATAGTCGCTGGCGACAACACGGTGCGCACCACAATGTTTCCGAACTCCAACGATGGCGAGATAGCTGACGCAATGTACAAAGTGGTACGGCTAGCCATGCAAGAAGCGTTCAATTTCGGTGGGAGATGGTGGGGGCCACCACCGAGCGTACAGGCGTTCCTCGCCCAGAATGGTCAGCAAGAGGCATAACCGGTTCCATAGCGACTTGGGCAGAGTGCCACATCGTTTGGCCAGCTGTCGGTCGCGCAGAAGGTCCGTCGTCGACTATCTGGCTTGCCAGCCTTGAAGGCTAAGCCCTCCAATGAGGTTGGGCGCGGTTGATGTCGAGGCTGCGGGCGCCGGGCGTGCCGGGAGCGATCACAGCGTGGTCGAGCACAGACTTGACGATCGCCTGTTGGCGGTCGATGCCGAGATCGTTCCATTGACTGCGCAGCAGATGCCCCGTTCCCGCAAGCTCGTTGACATCCGCGGTGTCGGTGGCGCTTGCAATATCGCGGCGGGTCTGAGCGATGCGGTCGTTGATCGGGTCCCGGGCAGCGATCCACTCCCGCGCTGTCACGGCCCCGTTTGCGTACAACTCGGCGAGTTCGTCGAGACGTGTGGTGTCGGCGTCGAGCTGGGCAGACAACACCGCCACATCAGCGTCCACGCTGACCTTGCCGGCCAGCACCTCGGCTAGATGAGGCGAGTCGAGTCTGGTCA
>CAYNTE010000124.1:0-8760 GCA_964399615.1 uncultured Thermomicrobiales bacterium | reverse complement strand
GCGATACGGATCATCGATGAAGTGTGCGGTGCACGATTGGTAGTGGTCTTGATCGTGCCACTCGCGGACGGCTTCGACTTGCTCGTACTCTTCGGTAACGATGGCTTCCCACTCCTGGCCAAGAAGAACGGGGTCGGGGCGCAATGCGTGCTCTTTCACAGACGATCCTTTCGATTCCTCATCATCATACTGAGTTCAAGGTTCTTGCCAGACCGAGCGAGCAGGGCGGAGCGGACCGCAAATACGACGAAGAGTGTGCCCGCACCCAAACCGGTGACGGTGTTGGGAGCCAGCGAGGTGAGTGGCTGGGTGATGAGTGCCACAAGAGCCACCGCCACCATCAGCGCACCAAGCACCTTGAAGCCGTCGTCGCGCAGCAGGCCAGCCATCGGCCAGAAGTGCAGCCCGACGACGGCGCAGACCCACGGCGCAATGTATGACGTCTGCCCCACGACCACCAGGATCACCACACCCACGAGGGCCGCTCCGATCTCGATCCCGACGATGGTGTTGTAGGAGCTCATCGCCTGTCTGCTGCTGAGCGATGATCCGGCCGAGCGGTTCCGAAAGGCGAGCACTGCCCCTGCGATAGTGACGAGGATGCCGAGCAGGCTGCCTACGAACGCAACACTTTCGAGGTTGGCGGGGAGGTCGCTGCCAGTCCAGCTGAACCAGCCAATCGAGAAGAATCCCAAGATCAGTGTCGTCAGTGCGGCGTCACGTGGAAGCATGAATAGTCCCAACGGGTGTAAGAGCGAGTCTAAAGGAACACGGGCAAGATCGAGAAGAGCAGCCACTGCGAGAGCACGCCGATGAAGATCGCGCCGGTGCGGGAGCGCGTCCAGGCCCAGAGCCAGCCGATCAGGATACCAGCCAGAATGCCGAAGAGGAGCGCATTGAGCAGCGACCCACCGGTGACATCGTCTTGAACCGCGGTGAGGAAGACGGACTGCATGGCGATCGTTGCGGTCATCAGGAAGGTGCAAAGGATGCGGCTGCGACGCATAGGGAAGCCGAGCGTCTCGAAGGTGCTGTAGAGGAGTCCGAGGATGAGCGCCTGCATGGCGATGGCTTCGAGCAGGCCATAGGTGAGCAACTTGGCGGCATCGGCGGGATTATTAGCAATCAGGACCCCACCCAGCGCGAAATCGAGCCCGGCAAAGAAGAGCGTGGCCTGGAGCCAGCGCCAATCGCGAAGTGTGATGATCAGATCTTGCAACCGGATGCCGGCGATCGGGATATCGCTCGAATACCAGATGAGCAGGACACCCACCGCGGCAACGGCGGCCAGCCCAAGGCGCAGGAGAAACCAGCCAAAGGGGAGATTCTGCACGGAAAAGGTCGGCGCCTGGAAGAGCAGCACAACGAGCGGCCAGCCTGCCGTGATGAGGAGGGTGAATTCGACCCAGACAACCAAGGCGCGCTTCAGGACATCTGGCTCGGACCCGTAGCGCTCGACGAGCTGCTTGCGGGCCGTGATCATCGAATCGCTTTCGAGTTGCGCCTCAGGTTGTTCCAGCGGATTGCTCCTGTTGCTTGGTTTGCACCTCGGTTGATGTCCCAGCATCAGGATAGAGCAGATTACGCATGTGATCGAGTGCTGTTTGCTCGTGCTCTGGAAGATCGAGGGCATGCAGACGCCGGATTGCCCGCGCTAGCTCGCCAGCAATGATCTCCGGCGCTTGGTCGATGGCGTGTCCGGTGGACGTGCGCCAACCGGCAACGAGGCTGGCGAAGAGGGTCTTGGCGCGCCGTGGGGTGAAATGCTCCATGATGGTGGTGAGCATGTCGTTTGGCAGGGAATCGCCGCCGGGGTGCGCGCGGCTGAGTCTCCCAAGTGCCAGGATGATCGGTGCACCGGTGGCTGCTTCGACACGATTGACGAGCATGGCCAGCAGGTCGCCCTGAGTCGTCTCGATCACATCCCAGCTGACCGGTGCAAGCTGCTGGAACTGCTCTTGATAGGCCTCTAGCGAGGAATCTCCAGAATAAACGGTGTTCCAGGGTTGATCATTCATGGGTCTAACTCTCTCGAATCACGGGGAACGCAGGCTCGAAGATCTCTTCTACTGGTGGATGGAGATGGGACCGTTCGGGATAGGATGCGACCAGCTTTTTGTATTGTGCCTGGGCACGTTGATGATAGTCCGACATCAAGATGCCGGGGATTTGTCCATCCTCGACGACGGTGCGGCCATTGATGATGACGGTATCGAAGCCCAGCCCAGCGCCGTTCATCACCATGGTCTGCACGGGATCGATGAACTGACCGGTCTCGAATCTATCGAGATTGAAGATGGTGATATCGGCCAGCGCTCCCTGTGTCAGTCGCCCAAGGTCGGGACGGCCAATGGCGTTGGCTCCATCAATCGTGGCGGCGGTGTAGTAGTCAGCGGCAGTGACTGGGCGGTTGGGATCGGCGACCCGCGCCAGCATGATGCCGGTGTGCATGTTCTGGAGCAAATCGGGCGGGTAGGTGTCGGTACCGAGGCCAATGCGGACGCCACGCTGGCGATATTTCTGGAATGAGTTGAGGCAGTTGCCGTGGCGAGCGCTGACGATCGGGCAGTGGACGATGGTCGATCCAGATTCGGCCAGCCAGCCAAGCTCCTGATGGACCTTCTCCTCGGTTGGTTGCGCACCGCCGAGAAAGATGCCATGGGGCAGGAGTGCTCGTTGGCTCAGGAAATCAAGCTCGCGAAGGACGGCGAGGGATGATTTGCCCCAGCGCTCCTCGACGGCCTGGACCTCCAGCTCGCTCTGACAGCAGTGGAGGCGGACTGGGCAATCGAGGCGTTCTGCAGCCTTGGCAGTCTCGACGATTAGCTCTTCTGTGCAGCCTTCGATGCGGTCGGGCTGGAGGAAGCCACGGACGAGCCCACCGTGTCTGCCATCGAAATCCTCGACAAACTTGATGGCGTCCTCGAGGCCTTCAAGGCCGCGCTCGACATCCCAATGAAAACTGGTGCTGCCGTCGGGGTGCACCACCGGCAGGCCGGTGCGGTAGGACGGGCCGAGGTAGATGCGGATGCCCAATTGGCTGGCTATTTCGGCGGCGCGAGCGTTCTCGGCGTATGTCTCGGCCCACTCCCGGTAGAGGATTGAGCGAATCGGCAGGGCGGTCGTGATGCCGTTGCGCAGCAGTTGCATCATTGCGTACTCATGCTGGAATGCCTCTTCGTCTTCGGTATAGACATCGCGGGGGCCGTGTTCGACGTAGGTGCTGGCCCAGACGCGGCCTTTCTTCCAGCTTGGGGCGTTATCGAAGCCGAGGACGGTGGAATCGAGATCGAAGAGGGCATCAAGATCGACGAATCCAGGGCCGATGACGGCGTTGCCGGCGTCGATGGTTGTATCGACTGCCTGGTCGTATGCATGGCCGGTGTAGATGATCTGATTGTCTTGGTAGACGACCTCGCCATCTTCGAGGATGTGGTGGCGCTCTCCGTCGCTGGCGATCACCCAGCGTCCACGCAGTAGGGTCTTGGTCATGGTGCGCCTCCTAGATCAGGCACTGGCCATCGCGGGCGACGATCTTGCCGTGTTTAAAGACCATCGAGCGAGCCGGGCGGTCGATGACGGCCTGGACGTGCGTTTCGCCGTCGACCAGGACGAGATCGGCCCAATCTCCGGGTTGCAAGCCGTATTGCCGGTCGCCGATGACGCGCGCGCCGCCGGTGGTGGCCATGTCGATGGCGATCTCGATGTCGTCATCACGGCGGAAGTTGTTGCGATAGGCGATCAGGAAGCAGCGCAAGAGCATATCGGGCATATTCAGCGGTCCCCAGGCATCGCGAATGCCGTCGTTGCCGGTGCAGAGCCGGACGCCAGCGTTGCGCAGCACTGAGACGGGCGGCGCGTCGCCACCTCCGCTGGGGCCGTGGCTCATGATCGCGATATCGTTCTCCAACAGCAGATCGATAAGCCGGATGAGGTGGTCGGGATCGACTCCGCCGAGACACATGGCGTGGCTGACGACGACCCGACCTTGCCAGCCGAGGGCCCTGGTCCGCTCGGCAATCAGCTCCAGCGAGAATGCGCCCATCGTGCCCCGCTCATGGAGGTGGATATCGACATCGACGTCGTATTTCTCGGCCAGCCCAAAGATGGTGTCGAGATGCCCGACGGGGTCGCGATCGACGGCGCATGGGTCCAGCCCACCGATGACCTGTGCGCCTTGTTTGAGCGATTCCTCCAGCAGCTCGACGGTGCCGGGGCGGACGAGCATGCCGCTCTGGGGGAAGGCGACGATCTGGATATCAAGTGCGTCCTTAAAATCGTCACGGGTCTGCAGCACGCCTTCGAGCCCACCGAGCTTGATCTCGGTGTCGATGTCCACGAAGGTGCGGATATGGGTGGTGCCAGTGGCGATGGCAAGCCGGGCGTGGCGGCTGGATTGCTGGTGGCTATCGATGCCCTGTTCGCGTCGCAATCGCCGCTCGTTCTCGATCTTGTCCATCAGGCTAGGCCCGACCTCATTGCGATACCAGCCCAGGCCGAGCAGCGTCTTGTCCATGTGCGTATGAGCATCGACGAACCCGGGGAAGAGCAGCTTGCCACCGCCGTAGATGGTTTCGGTGATATCTGGGGGTGGATCGAGATTGGGGCCGATCTCCTCGACCTTGCCGTCGGTAATCAGCAGATCCACCGGCTCGCTATCCCGCGGCCGCACGTTTTTCAGGAGCGTCCGGTCCGTCATCGTTCCTTGCCTCTCTCCTGCCCTGTTCCCATTGTTGCTGTTGGTACTGTAACCGCATCGTGTCGAGATCGGCTATGCTGTGCGGCGATGATGCTTCCGCAACCGGTGATAGGGAAGAGGATGTTGAATGAGTGATCGATTGATTGACCTCTCGAGCGATACGGCTACGAGACCATCGGCAGAGATGCGCAAGTTCATGGCCGAAGCTCCGGTCGGCGATGAGCAGATACGTGAAGACCCATCAGTCAACAAACTCCAGGAGATGGTTGCGGAGCTTACTGGCAAGGAGGCTGCGCTCTTCCTTCCTTCCGGGACAATGTGCAATGCGATCGCCATCCGCGTCCATACGCAGCCGGGTGATGAGCTGATTCTGGACCGCTATGCGCACCCCTATACCTCGGAAGCGGGCGGTCCATCTGCTATGGCGGGGGTGACCTTTGCCTTGCTCGATGGCGAGCGCGGCGTCTTCACGGCCGAGCAGGTAGCGGAGGTACTGAAGGACCCGACCAACTATCATGCGCCGGTCTCGCGTCTCGTTTCGCTAGAGAACACGACCAACGCTGGCTCCGGCAAGGTCTGGCCCCTTGAGACGGCCAAGTCGGTGACGGATTTCGCGCGCTCCCAGGGACTGAAGACGCACATGGACGGCGCGCGACTGATGAACGCGGTCGTTGCCAGCGGTGTCTCGGCCAAGGAGTGGGGCTCGCTGGTCGATACGATCTGGATCGATCTCTCGAAGGGACTCGGGTGCCCGGTCGGTGGTGTACTGGCGGGCAGCTACGACGACATGGAGCGCGCTCGCCGCTTCAAGCACATGTACGGTGGGGCGATGCGGCAGGCTGGCATCATCGCCGCTGCTGGTATCTACGCCTTCGAGCACAATGTCGAGCGCCTGCAGGAGGATCACGATAACGCCAAGCATCTGGCGAAGGGGCTGGCCGAGATCCCCGGCATCCAGATCGACCCCGACGATATCGAAACGAACATCGTCTTCTTCGATGTCTCCGAAACAGGCCGGACAGGTGCGGAGATCAACAGCGCATCGACCGACAAGGGCGTCCGCATGGGTGGGCGTGGTCAGAGCATTCGCGCGGTGACGCATCTCGATATCTCAAAGAACGCTATCGACCAGGCGCTGGAGATCATCCGCGACGTCGTGGTGAACGGGTAGTATCTGCCGGGACGAAATCATCGGTCTGCTGCGTTAGGAACAGCGGGTATGCGATTGAGTACCCTTGGCAATTGCGCCTGGGGCCGGGCGTGCACGTATGAACTTCAATTGGAGGGCATCCTGAATGATCGATGAGACGCAGCTCGAAAAGCGTGCGATGGTGATTGTCGCCCACCCGGACGACGCAGAGTTTGGGTGTGCTGGCACTGTGGCTCGCTGGGCTGATGCCGGGTGGGACGTGCGCTACGTGATCGTCACCGATGGCAGCGCTGGTGGTGGCGACGAGGCACGCGACGTGACCGATGAGAACCGCCGCAAGGTGAGCGCGCGCCGCAAGGAAGAGCAGCGCAACGCCGCCGCTGTGCTCGGTGTCAGTGGCATCGACTTTCTCGATCATCCCGACGGCAAGATCCAGCACACGATCGAGTTGCGCAAAGAGATCGTGCGTCTGCTGCGAACTCACAAACCGAGCCGGGTGATCGTGCAATCGCCCCAGCGCATTTGGGATCCCTACCGCATCGGCGCCTATCACCCCGACCACCTGGCCGTTGCTGAGACGGCACTGGCGGCCATCTACCCCGCCTCCCAGAACCCCTGGGACTTCACCGAGCTATTGCTGGAAGAGGGGCTGGAACCGCACAAGGTCAGCGAGGTCTGGATCAGTGGCGCGCCGGTCTTGAATCACCACGTGGACATCAGCAGCACGATCGACAAGAAGGTTGCCGCGTTGCGCGCGCACGATAGCCAGCTCGGGGCGAACTTCGAGCAGGTGGAGAAGATGGTGCGCAGCTGGACGGCCGAGGTGGGCAAGCGCTACGGCGTGGAGTATGCCGAGGCGTTCAACGTTGCCGTCAACATCCGCCGCGACCCCGCCGAAGAGACCGACGCCGATGCGGAGCTTGCCGCAGCGAACGATTAGGGGCGTTCGGGGATCGGTGCTCGGAAACCGGTGTTCGGGTGAGAACCGGGAGTCGGGAGTTGAGGCCGGCTGACATCGCTGGCGATGGGATGCCACCCCCCGTTGTCATCCTGAGCGAAGCGCAGCGAAGTCGAAGGATCTCTCAGGGAAATTGGCAATCGGAACCAACGTTGCGTCTATTTCACGATCTCCTGAGAGATCCTTCGACAAGCTCAGGATGACAGGGGATGCGGTCATCTTAATGGGGACGATGAGCGGTGCGGACGATCTTCCGGAGAGGTAACAAGTGTTTCTCAAGAGAGGTAACACCTGTTTCTCCGGAGAGGTAACAACGCCTGCCATCGTTCGGCCTGAGCGACAACACCCAATGTCATCCTGAGCAACGTCGAAGGATCTCTCACCTTGATTGGCAACCAAGACCAACGCCGGCATGTCGTCACGACCTCCCGGCGATCGTGAAAGCATTGCTCAACCTCCACTGCGTATAGGCCGTACAGCGTTCGCCAGCCCGATCCACGGCGGCAGTGAGACATTCTTGAGGCAAAAACGTTGTAATCTGAGCACAAATAGGTTGATCGTGAAAGGATCCGGCGCTGGCGGACTTCGAAGTTGAGCGGACGCGGATTGTTGGGATCGTTGCGGCCTACCCGACGACGCAGTTCGGGCTGCGCGCTGCTGTGGAACAGGGCGACGGCTGGGAGACCGGCGAGATTGTACGTGACCTCAACGATATCGACCCCGATGCAGAGATCGATGCGCTGCTGGCCGATATCGAATGGGATGATGACGAGCCAGGGATCAGTGATCTGCTGGCCGACCTCCCACCACTCCTGCTGCTGGTCGATTCGGAGGAATTTGGTGGGGCTGCGCTGGAAGCTGGGGCACGCGGTGCCCTGGTTCGAGATGCTGGCGCGGAGGAGATCACCGCGGCACTGACGGCCATCGCCGCGGGATTGATCGTGCTTGACGAGCGCATTCATCAGCAACTCATGCCGCAAGCTCCTTCCGCCATCCTGCCAGCCGGTATGGAGCCATTGACGCCGCGGGAGATCGAGGTGCTGGAACTGATTGCCCGCGGCGAGCCGAACAAGGGTATTGCCCGCGAGCTCCAAATCAGCGAGCATACGGTCAAATTCCACGTCGGCTCGATCCTCGGCAAACTCGGTGCATCGAGCCGCTCAGAAGCCCTCGCCCGAGCCATCGGCGGCGGGCTAATCAGCATCTAGGAGCACGTAGCATGAATCAGTTGAACTTTGAACCAGCCCACGTCATCGCGGACCTCCTCGAATCGAAGGAGGTCAGCTCGGTCGAGATCGTTGAGGCGGCCCTGCGGCAGGTCGAGCGCTTCGGCGAGCAACTCAACCCCTTCATCACCCTGACTGCCGATCAAGCGCTGGCCGAGGCACGCGAGCGCGACGATGAGATTGCTCAGGGCAAGTCTCGCGGACCATTGCACGGCATTCCGATCGTACTGAAGGATCTGATCGATACGGCCGGTGTTCGGACCACGGCAGGCTCGGCCGTCTTCAACGATCGTGTGCCAGAGCACGACGCGACCGTCACCAAGCTGCTGCGCGAGGCGGGGACGATCTCGATCGGCAAGACGGGTATGCCGGAGATCGCGATGCAGCCGACATCAACCAACCCCCACTACGGCGCTGTCCATAACCCCTGGAATCCCGCGCTTGACACATCTGGATCGAGCAGTGGCACCGGCGCGGCGATCGCCTCGGGCATGGCCTATCTGGGACCGGGGTCCGACACTGGTGGATCGATCCGCATGCCAGCGTCGGCTTGTGGACTGGTGGGCTTGAAGCCGACCTACGGACGCGTCAGTATGCGTGGGGTCTTGCCACTCTCGACCTGGCTCGACCATATCGGCCCGATGGCGCGCACCGTCAAGGACGCGGCGATTCTGCTGGATATCCTGGCGCAGTATGACCCGGATGACCCAAACTGTCGCGATGCCCC
>CAYNTE010000123.1:7631-8803 GCA_964399615.1 uncultured Thermomicrobiales bacterium | reverse complement strand
GCTGGCGCTGTCAGGCCAACTGCTCTCTCCACGTTCTCCAGAACCCCGATCATGCCGATAACCGGTGTCGGGAAGACGCCTTCATTGCGGGTCTCGTTGTAGAGCGAGACATTGCCACTGACGACAGGGGTGTCGAGCGAGCTGGCTGCTTCAGCCATGCCGAAGATCGCTTGCTGGAGTTGAAAATAGGTGTCCGGCTTCTCGGGGTTGCCGAAGTTCAGACAATTGGTGAACGCGATAGGCGTCGCACCGACGCAGCTGACGTTGCGCGCTGCCTCGGCAACCGCGTGCATGCCACCGAGATGCGGATCCAGATAGACGTACCGTGCATTGCAGTCGGTCTTCATCGCTATCCCACGCGTTGTGTGCTTGATGCGCACCACCGCCGCATCGCCCGCCAGCGGAGGCACCACCGTGTTGCTCAGAATGGTGTGATCATATGTCCGAACGACTGGTTCACGCGAGCATAGCGCTGGGGAGCCGATCAGCTTCAGCAACGTCTCTTCTACCGCACTGGCGTCAAGATCCGGTAGCGTCGAGAGATCAGTCGACCGCAGGGCGGCGACCTTGTCAGATTCCTTTGCATCTCGGATATAGGTCGGACACTCGTCAACGAAGTAACTCGCCGGAACGTCGCAGACAACCTCGCCGCCGTCGAGAATTCGCACGTTGCCGCCCTCGGTTACCTGGCCGATGACATCTGAATGCAGGCTCCAGCGATCGAAGACCTGCTTGACTGCGTCCAGCCCGTCCTGCCGCACGATGACGAGCATCCGCTCCTGGCTCTCGCTGAGCATTACCTCATAGGCGGTCATGCCCTCTTCGCGGCGACTCACCTTCTGGACGTCGATCTCGATGCCGACGCCGCCACTGTGAGCGCATTCGACGATTGATGATGTGAGACCGGCTGCTCCCATATCCTGCATGGCGACGACGTAGTCGGTCTCTAGCAGTTCAAGACAGGCCTCGAGCAGAAGCTTTTCCAGGAATGGATTACCGACCTGGACCACGCCACGATGTGATGCCTCAGGATCTTCAACTGAGGCGAAGGTTGCACCGTGGATGCCGTCGCGGCCGGTGTCGGCGCCTACGGCGATCACATAATTGCCCGGCCCGCTGGCCCTGGCGCGCATTATTTGGTCGTGACCGACGAGGCCGACACACATGGCGTT
>CAYNTE010000123.1:0-7531 GCA_964399615.1 uncultured Thermomicrobiales bacterium | reverse complement strand
AGGCCGTCGCCGATATCAACGACGCCTGCGTTCTCGCCTGGCCCTTGCAGTACTTGCGGTCCTTCCGTGGGAAGGTATTTAAGTAGTGGTCGCGAGTGCTTATAGCCGCAATGTTCGCTCCACATGGAGCCGAACATTCCCAGCTCGACCTCGCTTGGTTCGCGCCCAAGAAGCTCGACGATCTGGTCGTACTCGGACTGCAGGAGCGAAACCTCACGCAGTCGTTCCGCAGTGATGGTCACGATGCTGCTCCAACCTGCGGCTTGCCAAGCACGGCAGAGAGCAGTCGCAGTCCGTCCGTTCCACCCAGTATTGGATCGTAGGCGCGCTCGGGATGTGGCATGAGGCCAACCACGTTGCCAGCCCGGTTACTCACGCCGGCAATCTGGTCGATCGAGCCGTTTGGGTTTGCCTCTGGCCCGACATCACCGTTTGGATGGGAGTAGCGAAAGATGATTTGGTCGTTCGCTTCCATCTCCGCAAGCTGCTCTTTTTCGACGTAGTAGCGCCCATCGCCGTGGGCCACAGGCAATCTCAAGACTGTCCCCGGGTCAATGCCGGCGGTAAATGGAGTCCGGTCCGTCTCGACACGAATATTGATCCAATCGCAATGGAAGTGCAGGCTGTCATTTCTGAGCAGGGCACCGGGGAGCAACCCAGCCTCACAGAGGATCTGGAAGCCATTGCATATCCCGAGCACGGGACCGCCAGATTCGGCAAATGCGGCGACCGCCTCCATCACCGGGGCGAAGCGGGCGATTGCACCCGGTCGCAGGTAATCTCCGTGCGAGAAGCCGCCTGGGATGAGTAGTGCATCGAAACCATCAACAGACGTAGCTCGATGCCATATCGGTTCAACTGGATGGCCTAGTCCCAGCTCGACAGCTGAGAGCGCGTCGTGATCGCCGTTGGAGCCTAAGAAGGTAACTACTCCAAATCTCACGTCAGCAATCCTCCGAGATTTCTAGTGGGCCGGTTCCGCGGCCCGAATAGCGAGGTGATAGGTTTCTACAATGGTGTTCGCCAGTAATTTCTCGCACATGTCACGTGCTCGCTCGGTTGCGCTCGCCTCGTCTGGAGCGGTGATCCAGACCTGAATGTACTTACCCGATCGCGCGCGATCGACTTCGTCGAATCCAAGCATCTTCAAGCCATTGGCAATTTCGATGCCTTGCGGGTCGTTAACGCCTGGCTTCAATGAGATGAAGACTTCGGCGACAAATGACTGTCCGCCGCTCACTCCGGCAGCTCCTGTCCTGTGATGCGCGCATACGCCTCGCGGTACCGTCGGGAAGTGTCTTCGATGACCTCGGCAGGGAGAGGCGGCGCTGGCGGATTGCGATCCCACCCAGAAGCGGCGAGCCAATCGCGCGTTGGCTGCTTGTCGTAGCTGTCCTGGGACTTGCCTGGTTGGTAGGTCTTGACATCCCAGAATCGCGATGAGTCAGGCGTAAAGATCTCGTCGATCAGCGTCAATTCGCCGTCGACCATGCCAAACTCGAACTTGGTGTCGGCCAGAATAATCCCGCGCTCCGCCATCTGGGCGGAAACCTGCGAGTAGAGCTCCATTGAGGCGTCCTGCAATTGTGAGGTGAGATCCGAACCGACGAGCTGGCGCATGCGATCAACAGAGATGTTCTCGTCGTGCCCTTCGTCGTTCTTCATTGCTGGGGTAAAGATCGGTTCCGGCAGCTTCTCACTCTCAACCAGGCCAGCTGGGAGTTTATGCCCGGTCACCGAGCCATTCTTTTGATATTCCGCCCAGCCAGAACCAGCAAGATAGCCGCGAACCACGCACTCGATGTCGATGCGCTCAGCTTTCTTGACGATCATGAAGCGTCCACGCAACACCTCGGCGAAGTTCTCGAGCTCCTCGGGAAGCTCATCAGCATCTGCACTAATCAGGTGATTACGTACGATATCTTCGGTGCGATTGAACCAGTAGACAGAGAGCCCGGTGAGCACCCGACCTTTGTACGGAATCGCATCCGGAAGCACAACATCAAACGCCGAGAGACGATCGGAAGCCACCATCAGGAGCGTGTCGCCAAGGTCATACATATCGCGGACCTTGCCGCGGCGGAAGACGTCCACACCAGTTAGCTCTACTTCTCGCAAGGCACTGGACACGACTATTCCCTTCCCGATGCGACTGGCTCTGCTAGTCCAAGCCGCTCGAATGCTACGTCGATGTGTTTCAGGTGATAGCTCAGGTCGAAGAACGCATCGATCTGCTCGTCGGTGAAATGTTCTCGTACCTCTGGTTCTGTCTTCAGTTTCTCGCGCAAGTGTCCGCCCTGATCCCAGACCTGATGGGCAGCGCGCTGGACGATCTTGTAGGCAGCCTGGCGGTCGAGCCCGGCTTCCACCAATTCGAGCATCACACGCTGCGAAAATACGGCGCCGCCGGTCGATTCCAGGTTGCGCATCATCCGCTCGGGATAGACCGTCCAGGTAGAGACGAGCTCAGTGAACTCGGCCAGCATGAAGTCGAGCAGAATGCAGGCGTCCGGAAAGAGGATGCGCTCGACCGAAGAATTTGAAATATCTCGCTCATGCCAGAGAGCGACGTTCTCTAGCGCCGGGACAACGTAGCCGCGCAACAGCCGCGAGAGTCCGCTGAGGCGTTCGCTCTCATGGGGATTTCGTTTGTGGGGCATGGCGGACGAACCTTGATTGCCCTCGGGGAAGTGCTCTTCGACCTCACCGACTTCCGTACGGGCGAGATGGCGGATTTCGGTTGCAAATTTGTCGATTGTCGATGCCGTGACAGCCAGCATGGCAATGAACTCAGCGTGGCGATCGCGCTGGATGACTTGATTGGATACTGGCGCAGCTTTAAGTCCCAAGGCCGTGCAGACGTCAACCTCGAGATCTGGCGGAACATTCGCGTGAGTGCCAACTGCTCCGGAGATCTTGCCAACGGCAATGCCATCGCGCGCGGCTATGATGCGCTGCTTGGCGCGTCGCAATTCGTCATACCAGAGAGCCAGTTTGAACCCGAAAGTGATCGGCTCGGCATGCACACCGTGCGTGCGGCCGATCATCGGCGTCGTGCGATACTTCAGCGCTTGCGCGCCCACTGCGTCGATAGCTCCATCGAGACGCTTCAGGATTTGATTTGCTGCGTCGACACACTGCAGCGCCAGGGCGGTGTCAATTACATCAGAGCTCGTCAGTCCAAGGTGAATGTAGCGAGCAGCAGGGCCGACAGTCTCACCGGTTGCCCGAAGGAAGGCGATCAGGTCGTGATCCGTCTCCTTCTCGATCTCTTTCATGCGCTCGATATCGCAGGAGGCACCGCGGATAGCTGGCATGTCAGAGGCGGGTATGACGCCACGCGCGGACCATGCCTCGCAGACAGCGATCTCAACGTCAAGCCAGCGATTGATCTTGTGCTGCTCGCCCCAGATATCGCCCATTTCTGGCAATGTATAGCGATCGATCAACGGTTCAACCGGCCTCTCAGAACGAAATACCGGCGTAACGGGTACGCCGGTTCCACGTCGAACTTTTGGTTGTGTCGTGCCACCGGCCATAGCTCGGCGGAGATATTGGCCTGACCGTCGTGTTGGATCAGTCGAAAGAACGACGCCCTCAGATCGATCACCACTTCCTCGTGCAGACGGCGCACGCATCGCACCAAGTATACACGAGGGTCATTCCGACACTGGCGCGTGGGATGACCCGTCGAAGGCGGAAACAGTAGCACTGATGGTTGCCTGAATGTCACCTAGAGTTATATAGTGAGTGCAGCGCGACGGGTGAATAGGTTTTGTTCTGCTTTCGTAGCGCCTGAACTCGATTTGGAGGAATCGAGTTGACGAGGAGAGGGTTCATCGAATATTTCGGCGGGTGGCCCTCCGGCAATCACAGTCGTAAGAGCTCTGACAAATCGGCGGAGTGATCCGTTGGACAAAGCAGAGGTCACGTGTACAGATAAATCCCCCGCGCCAATGTGATGACTTTCGTAATTCAAAGGTGCCGCGTCCCGTGATGGATGTTGGCGCTTGAAAGGTTGTGCTGCCATGTGCGGCGTTTTCGGATATGTTGGTGCGGAACTCGATGCTGGCACCTTGGTTCTCGACGCTCTCCGACAGCTTGAATATCGTGGCTATGACTCATGGGGTGTTGGTATTGGCGTCAACGGTCACGTCGCGATCCAAAAGGAAGCGGGCAAGATCGGAACAGCAACGGTAGATTTTCCCCCTTCCTCAATAGGCTTTGGACACACGCGCTGGGCGACGCATGGAGGCGTCACTCGCGAGAATGCACACCCTCACTCCTCTGACAATGGACAGATCGCGATCGTGCACAACGGCATTATCGAGAACTATCGCGAGCTGCGTCAGCTCCTCCAAAGTCGAGGACACGAATTCCACAGTGAAACTGATTCCGAAGTCGTCGTGCATTTGCTCGACGACGAGCTCTCCGAACCGCGAAGTGCTGACGATGTTCTCGCAGCCGTTCGCAAGATTTTTCTGCAACTTGAAGGACTGAACGCCGTCGTCGTGCTCGACCGCGCAACCAGTACACTCACGGCGGTCAAGCGTGTTTCTCCACTCGTCATCGGTGACGGCGCCGATGGTCACTTCCTGGCTTCAGACGCCATTGCATTGGTTGGCAAGGTGTCCGGAGTAGCCTTCCCCGATGACAATCAGATCGTGCAAATCTCGAAGGATGGCGTGCAGGCGATTGACGCCGGGACAGGTCACCCGAATCAGCTGGAATGGCGATCGCTTGAGCTAGAGCTGCAGAGCATGAATCTCAACGGCCATCCACACTACCTGATAAAGGAAATATTCGAACAGCCGGAGGTGATCCGCCGCATCGCGACCGAGGTGCTGCCGAGCGCGCGACAACTGGCGAAGGAAATCACCGATTCGTACGGCACATTCCTTATCGGGTGTGGCACGGCAAGCTACGCCGCGCTCACCGGTAGCTACCTTTTCTCGCGGATTGCGGAGCGGCACGTGAACTTCGTGCTCGGGAGTGAATTCAGCTACTACGAGCATTTCCTCACCGACCGGTCACTCGTCGTGGCGCTGTCGCAGAGTGGCGAGACGGTCGACATCTTGGAATCGGTTCTCGTTGCGAAAGAACGCGAGGCACGGATTGCCGCGGTAGTGAATTCCAAAGGCTCGACGCTCGACCGAATTGCTGACTTCAGCGTCCATCTCAGCGCTGGGCCGGAACTTTCGGTGCTCTCGACCAAGGCGTACGCCGCGAAGGTTGCGTTGCTGATTCTGACGGCTCATATTCTGGATGGTCGCGAAGAGCAGGGAGTCGAGCTGGTGGCCAAAGCGGCTGAGGCCGTGAGTGCCGCCCTCCAGCCAGACAATATCCAGCTAATTCGCGAGACCGCAGTGAAAATCGCCGATCAGCGCAGCATGTTTGCCATCGGACGTGGTCTGAATTATCCCACGGCGCTGGAAGCAGCCCTGAAGATCAAGGAAGTCTCGTACATCCATGCCGAGGGATTTGCAGGCGGAGAACTAAAACACGGGGTAATTGCGTTGATAGAAGAAGGAACGCCGTGTCTGGCTTTCGTTCCGAACGACGAAACGCGCGGCGATATTCTTTCGGGCGCGATAGAGTTGAAGAGCAGAGGCGGGTATATTATCGGTATTGCGCCACAAGATGATGACGTCTTTGACGTGCACATCCCGATCGCCGACGTCGGCGATGCAAGCCCGCTACCGATGGTGGTTCCAGCACAGTTGCTCGGATATGAGCTGGCGCTGGTGAAGGGCCTGGACCCCGATAAACCGCGGAATTTGGCCAAGAGTGTAACCGTGAAGTAGGTCTGCGTTGCTCAAGCTGGTTGACACGCACTGCCACCTGGACTTTCCGGAGTTCGAAGAGGATCGAGAGACGATCTTCAGCAGCGCGAGCGATGCCGGTGTCGTGGCATTCATCTCGATCGGCATTGACCCAGCCAGCTGGCAACGAACCCATCGACTCGTAGACGGCCGGAGCGACGTTCTGGCCGCCTACGGAGTACATCCCAATGCAGTGGAAGACGTCTGGTCACCAGATACGCTGGAGTGCCTGGGTAGCTACCTAGACACTGCATCTGCGGTTGCGCTGGGAGAGATCGGGCTGGACTTCTATCGAAGCGCGTCTGCCCGAGGCATTCAGATGCGGGCGTTCGAAGCGCAGCTCGCGCTCGCCAAAGAGCGACAATTACCGGTCATCATCCACACACGCTCTGCTGAAGATGAAACGATAGCTGTGCTGCAGCGGTATGCGCCCGTTCGAGGGGTGATGCACTGCTTCTCCTCCAGTCTGGAATTCGCCGAGCGTTGCCTCGACCTGGGACTGATGCTGGGCGTGGGCGGCATCTCGACCTACCCCAGTGCAGAGAATGTCCGCGAAGCGTTGCGTCGGGTTCCACTCGACAAGATCGTGCTGGAGACCGATGCCCCCTTCCTTGCGCCACAAAGCCACAGAGGCAAGCGGAATGAGCCGGCGTTTGTGCGGGTTACTGCCGAGCGGTTGGCAACAACGCTGGATCTTTCCATTGAAACAGTAGCTCAGCAGACTACCGCGAACGCGATTGAACTCTTTGGAAGCAGGCTTGGGTCGATTGTTGGTGAGGTGAATCGCCAGAATGCCTGAGATCATTGTGGCTACTTCCAATTCTGGCAAGGTCGAGGAGCTGAAGGCGCTTCTCCCAGACGGCATCATCTTTCACACCCTCAAAGAATTTGAAATTTTGCTTCCGCCCGAGAGTGGAGATACGTTCGCCGAGAACGCGGGGATCAAGGCTTGCGCAGCGGCACGCGCCGGGTTGCCCGCGATTGCTGACGACTCCGGCATCGTCGTGGATGCGTTAAACGGCGCGCCCGGCGTTCGATCAGCGAGATATGCGGGACCATCGGCAACAGATGATGACAATAACGCAAAGCTACTGGCCGAGCTAGCCAAGAATCCTGGCGTATCTCGCTCAGCGGCATTTGTCTCAGTAGTGGTGCTCGCGTTCCCAAACGGCGACGCCGTGCAAGCTACAGGAACCGTACGCGGCGTGATCGTTGATGAGCCACGAGGGGCTGGCGGATTCGGATACGACCCATTGTTCGAGATTCAAGACGATGGTGCGGGCTCGCTGAATGGCAGGACGATGGCAGAGATCGGGCTGGATGAGAAGAACCGGATCTCACACCGCGGTCGAGCCTACCGGCACCTTCTCGATGAACTGAAAAGCAACCCAGAACTTCTTCGAATGGCATTTGGAATCGAAACGTTGATTTCTGGATCGCAATGAAGGGATCCATCATATGGCAATGACTCCAATTCGGCGTCGCAACCGTGGCAGGGAACTGCTGCGGCCCTATCCAGGTACGCTGCCGCTGATCGGCGTGGGCGGATCGCGAGGAAAGACCAGCGTGTCGCTGCTGTTACAGCACGTGCTGGAGACGCACCGGCAATCGACCGGCTCATGGACGTCTGCGGGGGTCATTGCTGACGGGGGGCGCATGGATGGAGAACTCCATGCGTGGGAGCGGTGTCTCCTGGCGAGTCGAGTTGG
>CAYNTE010000122.1:4089-8804 GCA_964399615.1 uncultured Thermomicrobiales bacterium | reverse complement strand
TGTCGAAGGATCTCTCAGGAGATCGTCGACCACTCTGATCGCCCGATTCAGGCGACCTCGCCACCCAGTCATCCTGAGCTTGTCGAAGGATCTCTCCGGAAGATCGTCGGAAGCTCTCAATGTCCCCATCCGGACGACCCCGCCCCCCTGTCATCCTGAGCCTGTCGAAGGATCTCTCGGGAGATCGTGAAGTGGAGGGGACGATGGTCTTGATTGCCAGTCCAGGTGAGAGATCCTTCGACTACGCTGCGCGGAGCCTGTCCTGAGCGCAGTCGAAGGGCTCTGGATGACATTGCGGGTGGTCGTCCGAGTACTGACGATTGCAGGCGGTGTCAGATCCCCGGAAAGATCCCTCGGCTGCGCTTCGCTCCCCTCGGGATGACCATCTGGGGTTGCGTTTCAACGCCGTAGATGTCAGCCTTCCCCGACCCCCGACCCCCGACCCCCGACCCCCGACCCCCGACTCTCGGTCCCACCCGGACCCCGGTACCCGGGCACCGGTCCCCGATCTTCCCGACTTGACGGTCCACCTCCCTGGTGCTATGGTTCATTAGTAGAGTAACGAACCATGGAAGATGCTATGGCGAGCACATTTGATGATCGAAGTCCGATTTATCGGCAGATCGCAGAACAAATCAGACAAGACATTCTGACTGGCGAGCTGGCAGAAGACGAGCGAGTCATGTCGACCAATCAGTACGCGTCGTTCTATCGCATCAACCCGGCGACGGCCGCCAAGGCGTTCCAGGAGTTGGTCGACGAGGGTGTGCTCTACAAGCAGCGCGGGATCGGCATGTTTGTCAGTCCCGGCGCAGTCGAGCGGCTGCGCGCTGCGCGTCGCAAGCGATTCTTCGATGAGATCGTCGCACCGATGGTCGACGAGGCGCTTGCTATTGGTATCGACATGGACGAAGTGGTGCGCTGGATCGAACAACGTGCCCGCCAACGAGAGAGCGAGGATGCTCAATGACGATACGCATCAATGTTGATGACGTTCGACTGGTCTTCGACGATGTTGTCGCGCTGGATGGTCTCTCACTTACCGTGGAAGGCAACAAGATCATCGGGCTGATCGGTCGAAACGGTTCCGGCAAGACATCGCTGCTGTCGCTGCTTGCCGCGTTTCGGAAGCCGACTTCAGGCGAGATCCGGGTCAATGGCGAGCCGGTCTTTGAGAATGCCGAACAAACCAGCAAGATCGCGTTTATCCGCGAGAGCGGCGATACGGTTGAGGGACGCCAGAAGGTTACTGAGGCGTTGCGCGTCGCGGCTCAGATGCGGCCGAACTGGGATGCTGACTATGCTCAGCAACTGATCGATCGATTCGAGATCCCCACCGGGGCCAAGATCGACGGACTCTCACGTGGCAAACGTTCTGCGCTCGGGATTGTCCTGGGAATGGCCGCACGAGCACCGATCACCATCTTTGACGAGACCTATCTTGGGATGGATGCGCCGTCGCGCTACGCCTTCTACGACGAGATCCTCAACGACTTCATCGAGCACCCTCGCATGTTCATCGTCTCTACACACCTCATCGAAGAGGTGAGCAGGATCTTTGAGGAGGTCGTCATCATCGATGAAGGACGGCTTCTGGTCCACGACGACGTGGACAGCTTGCTTGGCCAAGGCGTTGCGATCACTGGCCCGGAGGAAACGGTTGATCAGTTCGTCGGCGGTCGCACGCTAATCGGCGAGCGACAGCTCGGTCGCACCAAATCGGTCATGCTCTATGGCCAGTTCGATGCAGCTGAGCGTGAGCGTGCGCGAGGTGCGGGTCTCGACCTCGATCCTATAGCCCTGCAAGATCTCTTTGTTCATCTCACCACGCAGAAGGGAGGGCGTTAATCATGCTCTGCAAACAACATCAAGCCTCGATATTAGGTGATCTCCGGTTTCTCTCAATCGTCATGATCCTGGTTGGCGTGGGCGGCATCGTCGCCGTGATGGGATTCGTCGCGCTCGTCGCGCAGTTCCGCACGATCGAAGTCAGCGGTTGGGAGGCATTCAGCCAGATCGTGCCGTGGTTTGCGGCCTACTTTGGCGGCTATCTCTTCTATCGCTGGCTGCCCATCTATGTCACACATGGTCAGACACGACGTGAGTTCTACAAGCAGGCGGCTATCGTCATCGCGACATTTGCGAGTTTGATCGCGATCATCATCACCGTCGGCTATCTGGTTGAGTATGGCGTCTACAGCTTCGCCGACTGGCAGCGAGCCGCACCAGAAGATCATCTCTTCTCAACCTTTCGCGATGGGCGTCTGATCTTCGTGGACTACTGGCTCACCATGCTCGTCTGGACGGTGGCCGGAAGCCTGATCGGCGCGGCCTGGTATCGAAGCGAGGCATTGGGCGTGCTATCGCTCATCCCCGCGCTGGCGCTGGTCTCGGCGATGGATATTGCCGTCGGGGCGCCGTTTGGTGGACCGTTCAACGTTCTGGACCGGATCTCGCTTGCCGACTCGCCCGACCTCGGAATTGCGGTGATCGTCTGTGCAGCCAGCCTGGCAATCGGCGCCTGGTTGATCTGGGAGATCGTGAGTGAGGTTCCGATACGTAACAGATAACTGGGCTGACCGGTTGTTGCACTGTACACGAAAGGAGTCTGGCGATGGCAAAAACCTATGAGATGACCCTGCCGAACCGGATGTTCAATGGACTGTTGAAGCGCACGCTCAAGGTGGGCGTCGGGCCGCCACAGATCACGTTGATGGCCACGCAGGGGCGGCGCAGCGGCAAGATTCACGTCACCCCCATGACGCCTATTGAGATGGAAGGTGCACGCTGGCTCGTCTCGCCGTATGGCATCCGCGATTGGGTGAAAAACGTGCGCGCCAATCCTCGGGTCCAGTTGATGCGTGGCGGGAAGCGAGAGGATCTTGAAGTCGAAGAGGTGCACGGTTCGCAAGCTGCACGGGTGTTGAAGCAGTACGTGAACGAGCTGACCATCACTCAGCCGTACGTCGACGCCGCTCCAGATGCACCAGTCGAAGCGTTCGAAAAGATCGTTGATCGTCACCCTGTCTTTCGGCTGATTGATCCTCGATTCGCCCGGTAAACACGCAACCTTTTGGATCCTCGGGCGTCTTACTTACAGTGGAATCAGGTGTCCCCTGTCACAGAAAGAATGAGGCTCGTGGATGCATAGACGCGTGACTCTGCTGGCGTTGACGCTGGCGCTCACCTTGCCGATATTCAGTATCGCTGCTGTCTCGGCGGAACCGATCACGCATGAGCAATTCAACCGGGTTTGGTCGCGGACCGACTATCCCGTTAGCTCACAGCAAGTCGATCGCACCTGGATCTGGGGCCCTGGTCCCTTTACGGAAGCATTTGATGAGCCGTATGCCGAGGCGCCGGGCGGGGAGCGTCTGGTGCAGTATTTCGACAAGAGCCGTATGGAGGACAACAGCTACCGCGCCACGCAGCCGTGGGATGTCACCAACGGTCTGCTGGTGGTCGAGATGGTGACTGGCATCATGCAGCTGGGTGACAACAACTTCGTGTTCGGCGAGGCGTCGACCGCGAACGTTGCTGGCGACCAGGGAGATTTTGAGTCATCGCCGACCTACCAGACCATCGCGCACCTGATCGGGCTCCCACCCCGGCCGCTCGATGAAGCAATCATCGAGGAGGTGAACCGGGCTGGTGAAGTGACCGAGAATGCGACCTGGGGCAACATCGGCATCCGCAACGCCCTGATCGTCGATGAGACGCAGCATGGGGTGGCTGAGGTCTTCTGGGAATTCATGACATCCAGCGCGCCGGTCCATGTTGATGGCCAGCTCGTGACACAGTCACTCTTCGAGAATCCGTTCTTCGCCACCGGCTATCCGATAACAGAGGCCTACTGGACCGAGATCCCGGTTGCAGGCGAGATGACCGAGGTGCTCTTCCAGTGCTTCGAGCGGCGCTGCCTGACCTTCACGCCATCGAACGAGCCGGGCTGGCACGTCGAGGCAGGCAATGTCGGCCGTCACTACTACGAGTGGCGCTACGGTCAGAACCCGATCTCGACGGTCTATCTGGTTGCTCTCGGCGACAATGGCCAGAGTGGCGACCTGATTGGTTGCGAGGACAGCATCATTCCCGTGCAGATTCCGGTCGATAGCCACGGCGACACGATTGTGCAGACCATCCAGGAGCTGGTCGCAACCGAGTCTCCTTTCGGCGAGTCGGGACTCTACAACGCGCTCACGATGGCGCAGATCGAAGTCGAGTCGGTCGTTATTGATGAGAACAGTCTGGCGACAGTCCACCTGACTGGCCAGATTCCGGTGGCAGGTGTCTGCGATATCCCGCGAGTGGTCGAGCAGCTGGAGCGCACCGTGCTGGCGGTGCCTGAAGTCGAGGATGTTGAGATCTATTTGAACGGTGCACCACTGGCGGAAGCGCTTGCGGCGTAGAGACTCTGGGATAGGATTGTGTACGTACGCTTAGCGTCGTCATGATTGGATCCTGACTGTCTCTATGATCGTTCGATTTGTCCACGCTGCTGACCTGCATCTCGATGCCACGCTGGCAGGACTGGCGGCTGCGGAACCAGCAATCGCTGACGCGGTCGCCAGATCAACCTTCACAGCCTGGGAGCGGATCGTCGATCTGTGTATCGAACGCCGCGTCGACGCGCTACTCATTGCAGGTGATGTCTATAACCGGGCCGACCGGAGCCTTCGCGCGCAACTGAGATTCGCTGAGGGGCTGGAGCGGCT
>CAYNTE010000122.1:0-3989 GCA_964399615.1 uncultured Thermomicrobiales bacterium | reverse complement strand
CCAGCGGATTCGACTACTGGGCACTGGGGCATGTCCATACGCGGCAGGTCATGCACCGCCGGCAACCAGTGGTGGCCTACCCCGGAAATCCGCAGGGGCTGCACATCAATGAGCCAGGATCACGCGGCATCTATCTCGTCGAAGTAGATGACAGCGGCCATGCGCATCTCGAGTTCATCCCATGCGGCCCTATTGTCTGGCAGCGACTCGACGTTGCCATCGATGACCTGACGTCGATGCAGGAGCTGGTCTCGGCGGTCGAGAATGCGGCTGGTGAGGCTGCGGGCTCCAGAGATCTCATCTATCGCTTGAAGATCACGGGCCGGGGACCGCTGCACCGCGAACTTGCCCAACCCGGCGTGGTCGCGGATCTGCGTGGGGTGCTGAACGAGACATTCGGCCAGGGCAGGCCGTTTGCCTGGTGCGAGCGTCTGGATGACATGACACGCCCAGAGTTCAGTCAGTTCGCCAGGGCCGGCAGTGATGACCTGGCTGGAGTTGTGCAGCGCATGGTTGAGGAAGCGCGGAACGACCGTGAGGCATTCGAAACGTTGCGTAGCGAGCTGGAGAGCTTCTATCAACATCGCTCGGTGAGACCCTACCGCGACCGGCTTTGGCTCGATGACGACGAGCTGCTGACATTGATCGAGCAAGCGGGGATATTGCTGCAGGACCTGCTCGAGGAGCCAGCATGAGGATTGAGCAGATCTTTGTCGATGGCTACGGTAAGTTCGCCCGCTGGAGCAGCCCGCAGTTGACCGCTGGGTTGACCATTGTCTGCGGTCCCAACGAATCAGGGAAATCGACGCTCCAACGTTTCATTGTAACGGTCTTGTTCGGGTTCCCGGCGCGCAACGGGGCAGGCTGGATCGAAGCGCTCGAAGGTGGGCGGCTCGGTGGCCGGCTGGCGGTTCGGGACGACCAAGGCCGGCCTTGGATCATCGAGCGGCACCACGATGGACAGCGGCAGCAGCTGCGGCTGACGATGCCGGATGGGTCAGAGGGCGGACAAGCGGAGCTCGATGCGCTGGTTGGCGGGATAAGTCGGGCGACGTTCGAGCAGATCTTCGCCGTCGATTTGGACGACCTGCAGAGCATCGACCAGTTGCCACAGGCGGAGGTGGGCAGCAGGATCTATGGCGCGGGGTTGGGCGCCGAGCGTGCCCCCGAGATGCTCAACCAGCTCGAGCGCGATGCCGGCGAGCTCTTCAAACCGAACGGCCGCATCCAGCCCGCAGCAAAGCTCTTCTCCAGACTGCACGAGATTGAGGAGCAGATACAGGAGGCGGGCCGCAGGGTGGATGCCTACCCGGCGCTCGTGGCCGAGCGAGCAGAGATTCAGTTGGAGACCGAGGCGACGGATGCGAGATTGACAGCGCTCCGCGAGCAGCTCCGGCAGATCGACGAGTTGCAGCGGCTGCGCGAGAACGTCGATCTGGCACTCACCCGGCTTGGCGCGGACTGGAACCGGGAGAGGCTGCGGACACAAGGCGTGCTGGACCGTGATCTGGCAACGGTGCGTGAGTTTAGCGAATCACTTGGCCGGCTGAATGTCCGGCTGGATGAGGCAGAGCGTCGAGTCAGTGCGCTGCCCGATCCTGACCAGGCCATTGCGGCGATCCGGCGGGTCGATGACGCGCTGATCGCCTGGCAGGAGATGCAGCAGACCGGGGCTGGTTCGAACGCGTCGGTAGTCTCGGGCTGGATGCCGTTCCTGATCATCGGCGCTGGCGTGCTGGCGCTCGTGGTGGGAGCGATCACGACGCCGGTCTGGATGGTGGCCGGAGCCGTACTGATCGGTGCTGCGGTGTTGCTGATACTGATGGGGCGCTTGAGTAAGCCGAACGCCGGCGGACAGCCTGATGATTCCCCGGAAGCTCACTTTCAGCAGCTCTGTGCCGAAGCTGGCGTCGATCCACGTGCCGGCGTGAACGGCTTGAATCAGGCGCGTGGGGTCTGGATCCACCGTCGCGAGCAGGCCATCACTGCGGCCAAGGAGCGCAACAACCTGGACCAGCAGCTGCAGACGCAGCGCAAGGCATGGCGCACCTGGCTGGCGGGCCACGGGCTGTCGAGCGATCTCGATCCGGAGGCGGCTGGCGACCTGTTGCGCAAGATCAGTGATGCACGCGAGGCGCTGGCTGACGAAGAGGGACTGCGGCCGGAGCAACCGGATGCGTTGGGGGAGGGCCGAGAGGCACTGGTAGCGCAGATCCGGGCCGTCGAGTCCGAGCAGCGCCGTCGCCATCAACGGCTGGGCGAGCTACGGCATGAGATTGGCCAGCTGGAGACATCGCTCAACATCCAGCAGTGGCGCGCAGAGCGGTCCGCAAGTATCGCCCAGCTCGATGAAGTTGGGAGAGCATGGAGCAAGCTGACGGTCGCTCGGGCGCTCTTGTCGCAGGCGATCCAGCGCTTTGAGGAGCAATACCAACCGGAGGTGTTGCGGCGAGCGACGGAGATGCTTGGCACGGTCACCGACGGTGCCTATACGCGGGCAGGGATCACCGTGGGATCGGAGCGCGATGTGGTCTTGATCGCCAGTGACGGCCGGCGTGTGACTGCCGATCAGTTGAGCCGTGGCACTCGCGAGCAGCTCTACCTGGCGTTGCGGTTGGGTCTGGCTAGCGCAAGGGCCGAGCGCAGTGAAGCGCTACCGCTGCTCTTCGATGACGTGCTGGTTAACCACGACCCTGCGCGAGCTGAAGCGTTCGCAACCATCATCACCGAGGTGGCGCAGACGCAGCAAGTCTTGCTCTTCACCTGTAACCCGGCCACTGTCCAAGCCTTCGAGCGGGCGGGCGCACCGCAGATCATCGAGCTCAAAACGCGCTAGGATTCCCTTAAGGGGAGTTTCCTGCTTTGGACGACATGCTGCTCGCTTCGATCATCTTCGTTGTAACCTACGCCATCATCGTGACGGATCGTGTCGACCGGACGCTCGTGGCGCTGGTCGGTGCGCTTGTGATGGTGCTTACTGGCGTCCTCGATCAGCATCAGGCGATAGAGTCGATCGACTTCAACACGCTCGGATTGCTGATCGGCATGATGATCCTGGTCGGGATCGTGCGCCGCACGGGCGTCTTCGCGCATCTTGGCTTCCAGGTTGCACGCTGGACCGGTGGCAGGCTCGGACCGATGATGGCGATGATGGCGCTGGTCACGGGCACCGCATCGGCCTTTCTCGACAACGTCACGACGATCTTGCTGATCGTGCCTGTGACGATCGCGCTGGCAGACATGATGGATCTGCCCGCCAAGCCACTGGTGATCACACAGATCATCGCCAGCAACATCGGCGGCACGGCAACGTTGATCGGCGATCCACCGAACATTCTGATCGGTAGCGCCACTGGCCTGACGTTTCTGGACTTCTTAGTCAATCTGGCCCCGATCGTCTTTCTGATGCTCGGTATGGTGATCGTCATCTGGCTGATCCAGTTCCGGAGATACGCAACGCCCAGCGAGCAGCAGCGGGCAGAACTCATGGCGGCCGCGGCAGCAGAACGCATTGATGACCCTGTCTTGCTGCGCAAGAGTCTGATCGTGCTGGGCCTCACGATCATCGGATTCCTGCTGCATGGGGCGCTGCATCTCGAGGCGGCGACGGTCGCGCTGTCGGGCGCGGTGGTGCTGATGCTCATCAGCCGCATTGATATCCACCATCTGGTGAGCGACATCGAGTGGCCGACGATCTTCTTCTTTGCCGGCCTCTTCGTCCTGGTTGGTGGCGTCGAGCACACTGGCCTGCTGGATGAAATCGCTGTACATGTAGTTGAGATCACCGGTGGGAATGTCACACTCACGGTGCTGGCTCTGCTCTGGCTGGCCGCGCTCATCTCGATGGTGGTCGACAACATCCCAGCCGTCACGACGCTGATCCCGCTCTCCGTCGCCGTCGCCCGCGGATTGTTTCCCGATCTGGCTCATTTGCCAGTCGAGGATCTGGTTCTGCGGCCCGAAGTGGTGCCGATGTGGTGGGCACTTGC
>CAYNTE010000121.1:0-9075 GCA_964399615.1 uncultured Thermomicrobiales bacterium | reverse complement strand
ACTCCCGACTCCCGTTCCTACCCGAGCCCCGGTTCCCGGGCACCGGTCCCCGAACTTCCGGTTCCCGACTCCCCATACGGGCAGGTTGACACGCTACTTCGGAATCCGTACTATATGGATTCGGAATAGATAGGTTTCCGAAGTATTGGTGGAGTCCCACATGGTTGCCGCAGAGCCACAACAGATCCAGCTCATCGCCGAACTACTGCCACGGCTCAGCCGCAGCATGGTTGCTGCAGTGAAGGGTTTCGGCGAGCGCACAGTCGAGGAACGCCCAGAGTTCATGCACTCTACGGCGCTTCTCAAGGTGCTGATGTTGCTCAATACCAAGGGATCGATGACGGTGGGCGAGATCGCTGGCTGGCTCAATGTCTCGCCTTCGACCGCCTCCGAACACCTCGACCGTTTCGTTGAGGCGCAACTTGTCGAACGTCGGGTGAATCCCGAGGACCGGCGGCAGGTTCTGGTGGGGATAACTGGCGAGGGCAAACGTCTCATCCAACCGTGCGCCGACTATCTGAACGACCGGATTCAGTCGGCACTGGAGCAATTCGACGAGCAGGAGCTGGCGGTGATCATGCGCGCTATCACAGCGCTCGTCGGTAGTTTCGAGTCGGACGCTCGAACCGGATATAGCTGTCCGCTAGACGGTAACTGACCCCCTGTTAACTGATTGCTTCCGGTTGGCACTGGTTGTCGCTTCACACCAGTGACTAGGAGACCTATCGCGTTTTTGTAGTGGTGTCGTTGGAAGGGGACCACGCAATGGCAGAGGCAATGACGCCTCGTCGGTCGGCGAATGACCGGCAGTCCCAAGCCCAGGTTAATCCCTGGCTCGTACTGGCTGTGATCGGCATGGGAGTCTTCATTCTCCTCGTCGACACGACGATCGTGAATGTGGCGCAAGTCGCCATCCGTGAGGGATTGAAGACTGATCTCTCCGCCATCCAGTGGGTGCTCGATGCCTACCTCCTTGCGTTCGCGGTGCTGCTGCTGACCTTCGGGCGGCTCGGCGATGTATTCGGACGCAAACGGCTCTTTATTATCGGGCTTGCATTATTCGGCATATCTTCGGCGTTGTGCGGCTTTTCTGGCTGGATCGGCGATCAGATCGGCGTCAGTGGCGCATCAATGCTGATCACCTTCCGTGCGCTCCAGGGCATTGCGGGCGCGGTGATGATGCCGCAGACGCTCTCGCTGCTGATGTCCGTCTTCCCGGCCGAGCGACGTGGCGCGGCAATGGGCATCTGGGGCGCGATCACTGCCCTCGGTGCAGTGCTCGGGCCGATCATCGGTGGCTATCTGGTCACCAACTATGACTGGGAATGGATCTTCTTTATCAACGTCCCCATCGCGGCGCTGACGATTTTCCTGGGTCTCTCGATCATTCCAGAATCCAGCGACCCCGACGCAAGTCGTAGCCCCGACTGGCTCGGCATCCTCTTCTCCGGGGTGGGAATCCTGACCATCGTCTATGCACTGATCGAGGCGAACTCCCGAGGCTGGACGAGTGTTGAGACGCTCGGCCTGATCGGCGTCGGAATCGTCATGATGGCTGCATTCGTCTGGTGGGAGCTGCGTGCCCCCGATCCCATGATGAAGATGGAGCTCTTCAAGATCCGGAACTTCTGGGTCGGTAATATTATCACCGCTCTCTCCGCCTTCGGCCTGTTCGGACTTTTCTTCCCGATGACGATCTTCCTGCAGTCGATTCTCGGCTACTCGGCGATCAAGGCTGGGCTAACGACGGCGCCGGTTGCGATCACGATCATGCTGGTGGCTCCACTCAGTGGCCGGCTCTCCGACTACATCGGCTCACGCTGGCTGCTGCTTGGCGGCCTCACCATCGCCAGCATTGGCTTGCTGACGATCGTCCGCCTGACCAATCTCGATTCGACGCCATACTCGCTGATGCCTGGCTTCATCGTCATGGGGCTCGGCATGGGCATGACCTTCCCAGCCATGACCAATGCCGTCATGCTGGAGGTGCCGCCGCGTATCGCTGGTAGCGCATCGGGTGTCCTGAACACGGTGCGTAATATCGGCCAGGTGATCGGCATCGCCGTGCTGGGCACCGTGCTGCAGAGCTGGGCAGGGAGTCAGACATCCACACATCTTCAGGGCGTGGGGCTCCCTCAGGATGCACACGACCAGATCGTTGCGGCGGCAGGTGAAGGCCGGTTGCAGGTGATTCCTGGTATCGTCCAGAGCGCCGCGCCGGATAGCATGCAGGCCGTCCTGAGAGCGCTTGATCTCGGGTTCCTCGATTCGATGCACTACACCCTCTACCTGAGCACGGCCGTTATGGTGGCAGGCATTGGTATGGGATTCCTGGTGCGGACGGTCGTTGCCGGCCGTGAAACCGAGCAGGCGGCTGCTCCCTCGACGTCTCCGGAAGCACGTCCCGCCTACACAGGCGGCGACAACTAACTCGCGCACGGATTTAGCCCTAACCCGAGTAGGCACGTCATCGACTTGGAGTAAGCACTATAATAGGTGCAGACTCCAAGTCGATTCACCCTTCAGGCAGGAGGTTGTGCCTATGTCTGCCGATATCCGTATTCATAGAGATCAACGGGGTGAGCGTCGCCCTGCCATTGTGCGGGGGAATGTCGTCATCGCCGGGGTCGCCACGATGGTCTTCCTGGTCGTTGCAAATCTGGTGATTCGCTTCATCGGGATGAACATCGCGGATATCTCTGAGGGATTCACGCCGCTCAGCAGCGCCTTTCCCACGGTTCTGGTGAGCTTCATCTACGCCTTTGGCGCGATCACCGTCTTTGCGTTGCTGTTGCACTTCAGCGCAACACCGGTCAGACACTTCCTGATCATCGCCGCCATCGCGTTCGTGCTCTCCTTCGTCCCGCTGTTGCTGCTCCGCTCATCGGAGGATTCAACAACCGGGGCGCTGGCGATCCTGGGCGTCATGCATGTCGTCTCGGCGCTGATCACGATCCCGCTGATCATCCGGCTCGGGCGGTAGCACGCTGAGCTAGACCGGTGGCGTATAGGCTGGGTCAGGGTCGCCGTGCAGCGGCAGTTGTAGACCCTCTCCCAGCTCGACCATCAACTCGATCACGATGTTGTTCGGATCAGGGAAGAAGATGGCGCGTACCGTGTTGGGCACCACCATCTCGGAGTACTCGATGCCGTGCTGGCTGAGCCGCTCTTGCCACTCCTCTAACTGTTCCTCAGATTCGAGGAAGAACGAGATGTGGTCGAGCGAGCGTCCGCTCTTGGGCTTGGTTGGTGGCAGGTAACCCGGCCGGTCAGCGTCGGGGAATTCAAAGAAGGCGAAGACGGTGTTCGGCGCGACGGTGATGAAGTAGTGGCGCACGTTGTCACCTTGGCGGTGCGCCATCGCCACCTCGCTACCAAGCACATTCTGATAGAAGGCCACGGTCGCTTCCATATCGTTGGTAACCAGCGCTACGTGGTGCAGCGCACCAAACGGGGCCGCCAACCCATGCTTGTCGGGCAGTGATAGCCGTGCTTCGCTCGCCATCAGGGGTTCCTCTCAGCTCGTTCTGATCAATACGCTCATCATAGCGTGCTGAGGATCACGGTGCTGGGATGGGCTCGATTTCCAGATCCGGGTTCGATCCCCACTCGGCCCACGATCCGTCGTAGAGGCGGACATGGAAGTCGTCGAGCGATTTCAGGGCGACATAGGGCAGGCATGCCAGCGTCGCGTGGAGGCCGTAGACGATGATCTCAGCCGTTGCCGCCACGTCGATGCCAGCACCAGCCAGCGCGTCGCGCATCTGCTCCGCCGAGATAACCCAGGACACGTCACCCTCGGCCAGGAATCGCGTGCGTGGGAGCCAGGCACTGCCAGGGATCTGGCCAGTTCGCAATGCTCCGTGCCAGGTCTCGTTGCGTTCACCTTCGGTACGCGTATCGAGGATCACCAGCCCTGGCTCATCCCGGCGGGCGATGATGTCGTCAGCGTGGGCATTAATGAATTCGTTCTGAATGTCGTCGATGCCGCCGGGCGGAGGGTTTGACGGCCGATCACGAACCAGCTCGCCACCGACCGCTTCCCAGCCCTGTAGTCCGCCGGTCAACACCCGGCCAGTGGTGAACCCCATGTATTCGAGCATCCAGATCAGTCGAGATGCGTAGACCCCGCCAGAGCGGTCGTAGCAGACGACGTTTGATGTTGGCGTGACACCAAGTTGTTGTGTGAGCTCTGCCCGGCCCTCGGCATTGAGCAACATGCCGTAGATAGGGTTATGAACCTCGATCATATCCTGCCACCAGCAGTGCTGTGCACCTGGGATGTGGCCACCGCGATAGTCTCGCAGCTCCGAGAGGTCGATCAGGCGCAGGTCGGGGTCGTCGATCAGCTCCCGCAATTCGCCAGGGGTGATCAGTCCCGGAGCATCAGCTGGCTCGTTGACTGGCGCATCGTCGCTGGCTCGATGTGCTTCACCATCTGCGCCGCAGCTCGCGAGCATCAGGGTCGCCGCGCCAGCCAGCAACTGACGGCGATCCAATTTTCGATGCAGCAATTCGCGATAGGTCATCGATGCTCCGCCCCTGTCCATGCCATCGCTGATGATGCCACACGCCAGGCGCAGTGTTTACGGTTCGTTGACGGTATGCGAAGATGGCACCTCAGAGGATGGAACTGGATATGAAAGGATGCGGTTGGAATGGCGTCATCGACCTACCTCGCGGCACGTGTCTTCGATGCGACCGGCGATTCAGTCATCGAGCAAGGCTTCGTTCGGATCGAAGATGGAAAGATTGCCGCAGTTGGCAAGGCGTCAGATCTGGGCAGTAATGCACGGTCTGCCGTTGATCTTGGCGACCTGACGCTTTTGCCAGGTCTGGTCAACACGCACACGCACCTGACCTTCTCGGCGGATGCGGATGTTCTGCAGAACGCGCTCAACGATAGCCACGAGATGAAGACGATTCGCGCGGTCAAGAACGCCCGCCTGGCGATCGAGACCGGTGTGACGACGATTCGCGACTGTGGCTCATCGAATCCCATTGTCTTTGCCATGCGCGAGGCCTCGGCAGCCGGGCTGATCGCCGCGCCGCACATTTGGGCCAGCGGCGAAGTGATCACGTCTACCGGTGGTCACTGCTACTTCTTCGGTATCGAGTGCGATTCGGAAGAGGATGTGCGCAAGGCCGTCCGCCGGCAGGTGAAGGCCGGGGCAGATTTCATCAAGGTCATGGCGACCGGGGGCGGCATCACCCCCAACACCTTCCCCGAGAATGCGCAATTCACCCGCGAAGAGATGATTGCGCTGGCTGACGATTCACGACGGTTGAACCGGCGCGTCGCCGCCCACTGTCACGGCACGCCGGGCATCAGTCACGCCATCGATGCTGGGGTTACCACCATCGAGCACTGCTCCTTCATGACGCCCGATGGTGTTGAGTATGAGGAGCCGCTTGCCAAGGCTGTCGTCGATAAAGGCATCTATGTCTGCCCGACGATCAGCACCGGCGCACGCATGCGCCAAAAGATGGAAGCGGAAGGTGTCGAGCTGCCGGCCCGCTGGCGCAACTCGATGTCGTCGCGCACTGACAATCTGCGCCGCATGTACGACCTTGGGGTCAAGTTCATCGCTGGTAGCGACGCTGGTGTCGGGTTCACGACCTTCGATGACTTCCAGCTAGATCTGGAGCTACTGGTCGAAATGATCGGCATGCCCAACAGCGAAGCGATCATCTGCGCCACCAGTCGCGCTGCGGAAGCTATCGGGTCTGACGAGTTCGGGACGCTCGAAGCGGGCAAGCGCGCAGATGTGATCGCTGTCAAGGGCAACCCGCTGGATGACATCTCGGCGCTGCGCGATGTCGAGCTGGTGCTCAAGAGCGGCGAGATCATGGTCGACCGCCGGGCCTAATCGTCTACGCTACTGCACCCCGTGATACGGCACGCTGGCGACGACCACCTTGGGCTGGAAGAGAAGTGCGGCTTTAAGCCGGAACGCTGTCTGGTTGTGGAGCAGATGCTCCCACCAGTGGCGAGGCACATACTCTGGCAGCACGATGGTGATCGTCGCCTGCGGTTGTATCTCCCCAACGGCTTCGATATAGGTCAGTAATGGACCCAACAGTGACCGGTACGGCGACTCAATAACAACGAATTGCCCCGGAAGATCGAGCGTGCGCCATTCCTGCCGCAAGCGTTCGGCCTGCTCGGTATCGTCAGTGATGTGCACCGTCGTCACCTGATCGTCCGGCGCGATAGCCAGAGCATAGGCAATGGCTTGTCGGGCTGGTAGCCGTAGATTGGCGACTGGGACGATCGCCCGAATCGATACAGCCTCTGGATCGACTGGATATTCCGGGTCAGCGAGTTCGGAGAGCTGCACGCGACGATAATGCGAGTGGATATTCCACATGATCCAGACCAGGACCGGGATGAGTGCCAGCACCATCCAGGCGCCGTGCAGGAATTTGGTGACGCCGACGACCACCGCCACGACCCCGGTCACTCCTGCACCGATCGCATTGATCGCTAGCCGGACCTGCCAGCCCTGCTCATCGCGATCGTGCAGCCAGTGACGCACCAACCCAGCCTGGCTGAGCGTGAACGCCATGAAGACCCCAACGGTGTAGAGCGGGATCAGATTCGTGACGCTGGCCCCGTAGACCCAGACCAGAAACCCGGCAACCGTAGCCAGCATCAGAATGCCGGCTGTGAACGCAAGCCTGTCTCCACGATAGGAGAAGCCGCGTGGCAGGTAGCGGTCCTTGGCCAGGATCGAGGCCAGAATTGGAAAGCCGTTGAAGGCCGTGTTGCCAGCCAGCACCAATATCAACGCTGTCGAGAACTGGACCGCCAAGTAAAAGACCCCATCGCCGACGATCTCGCTCGTTACCAGCGACGTTACCGTCTCGACTTCGTGCGGATCGGGCACGACCTTGAGATGTCGCGCCAGGAAGCTGAACCCGAAAAAGATCGACCCGAAGAGCGTCCCCATGATCAGCAAGGTCGACTGTGCGTGACGCACCTCCGGCTTGCGGAAGACAGGCACCCCATCGGCGACGGCCTCGGTTCCGCTGAGCCCGACACAGCCGGTCGCGAAGGCCCGCAGCACCAGCATGATCCCGATCGACTCGGTCCCAAGTGCATCGACCCACTGCTGCGGCGGTGCGTGGACTGGCAAGTTACCGGTGATATAGCGGCCGATGCCGATGGCCAGCACCACCAGCACGCAGATGACATAGGAATAGGTCGGGATAGCGAAGAAGTTGCCCGATTCCCGCAAACCTCGCAAATTCACCAGCGTTATCAAGGCGATGACGCTCAGCGCGATGGTGACCTTGTAGTCCCGGAGCTCCGGAAATGCCGAGACGATAGCCGCCACACCAGCCGAGACAGACACCGCAACGGTCAGCACGTAGTCGATCAGCAGCGAGGCGGCCGCCGTTAGCCCGGCCAGCGGGCCGAGATTCTCCCGCGCGACAACGTAGCTGCCTCCGCCGCCTGGGTAGGCCTTGATGACCTGGAGATAGCTGGTGACCACCACCGCCAGCACGACGATCACCGCCAAAGTGATCGGCAATGTCAACGCTAGCGCCGAGAGTCCCGCAACAGCCAGAATCCGCATCAGCTCTTCGGTGGCGTAAGCGGTTGATGAGATGTTGTCCGATGCGAAGATCGCCAGCCCTCGCGGGACGTCGACCCGGTGCTCCAGCTCTGAGGAGCTGGGGATCGGCGTGCCAAGTATCTTGCGCCGTACGGTTGCGATGGCCTTGCCGACCTTGGTCTCTGGTTCGATCTCGCTCTCGCGAGGCTGGATCATCCCCGGCCGGACGCGCTGGAAGGCTTTATGGCGATTGATGCGGATGTAGCGATCGCCTGGCGCAGTGCCACGAATCGTCTCGCGCCACTCCAGTCCAGATCCCTCGTTGGATGTTCGCCGTTTAGGTTGGTCCCGGTCTCTCTGTCGTGTTCGATCGTCGTCGAGACTCATCGCTCGTTGATGTCCCCCTGATCAAGAGCAGGTGCCAGAGTAGCGGAATCGTCACTGAAACCGCGGTTGGCGCTGTCGCCGGCACCGAACACCGCTGCTAACAGGCGTGATTCTACGCCTCGAAGGTGTTTCTGACAGGTTTGAATTTCTGTGTGTTGGATTGTCGTGATGAAGCGGCCAGTCAGCAAGCTCAGCGCACCCGGATGCGACTCACGTGGACTGCCGATGCCATCCACGCTCGGTGAACGCCGCCATATCGCGGTCGGGGCCAACCAGCAGGAACTCGTCGCCTGCCTCAATCACCTCTTTGTAGCTTGGCACGGTGATGAGCCGCTGCCCGCGCTTGATCAACAGCAGATTGAGATTGTAGTGCTGCTCCAGATCAAGCTCTTCGAGCGAATGGCCGACGAAGTGCGCCGGCGCTGTCAACTTGGCGACGCCGGTGGTTTGCGAGAGGCTGATGTAGTCGTTGATATGACGCACTGCCAGGGAGTGTGCCAGCCGGGAGCCAGCGTCACGCTCGGGGAAGATCACCCGATCCGCCCCCAAGCGCTGCAGCAGCTCGCCGTGCATCGCACTTTTGGCCTTCGCCACGACCCACGGCACCTGGAGCCGTTGTTTCAGGATCAGTGTCGTCAGGACGCTCGACTCCAGGTTTGAGGCTTGGGCGACGATCACGACATCGGCCTGATCGAATTGCAGCGAGCGCAGCAGATCCTCGTCCGCCCCATCGCCCTCGGCGGCCAGCGCGACGCGATCGGCAACCTCGGCAACGATGCGCTCGTCCAGGTCGAGCGCGATCACCTCGTAGCCAAGATCATTCAGCGTGTAGGCGGCGCTCTGTCCAAACCGCCCCAGGCCGATTACCCCGACTCGCTCGGGCCGCCAAAGCTGAGCACCAGCTGCGTCCACGACTCCAGCCTTCCACGATGACGCGAATGACAGCTAGATTGTAACCAGCGCAACAGAGTCAAAATGCCGTTCGCAACTATAATCAGGCCGTAGCGTGTGATAGTTGGTGGACGAACCCAACTCAGGAGCGAGCCAAGGGGGCAAGCGTGTTCTTCGTCCTGCGGCATTTTCGTGACCGCCGTCACGAAGCGCTGGATGCAGACACAACTGAAGA
>CAYNTE010000120.1:0-9110 GCA_964399615.1 uncultured Thermomicrobiales bacterium | reverse complement strand
ACGCGAGCTATGAGGTGGAGACTCGGGTGCTCGACGATTCAGAAGGCGGCCGCACGTGTCTCGATTTGCGAGTCAACGTGTCGGGCGCGAGTGTCGAGTCGGACTATAGTCTCTGTCTTGAATTCGAGGCCACAGACGATGGACCGGTCGGTACCGAGGTCGCACTCCGCTATTGGGAAGGTGGCACCGATTATCTTCTCGTCGCATCGTGGCCGCTCGCCAGTGATGTTGATCTCAGTGATTGGCAGAAACTTCGGGTGGTGGCCCAGGGAAGTAGCTTTTGGGTCTATCTGAACGATTCCTATCTGGGCACCGTTGATGGCACGGGCGATCTGAGCGGTCGAGCTGGATTCTCGCTCTACGACCGCGATGGCAGTGGTGATACATCATCGTCATCCGCCGAATACAAGGATCTGGTGATCTACCCCCTAGAGTAGGGCTGACGCTCGCAGAAGCATCGAGATGGGAACGGGTCTGGCGTCACGCCGGGCCCGTTTCGTGTTGGGGAGATCGCAACGCGTACGGTATGATCCGGCGCGTGTTCGATGTTGGCGGTGGGACACCCAGGGAGGCGATAGCGTGAGACGATGGATCGTGGCGCTCACGGCGCTACTGTTGCTGGTGGCTACGGTGGGCCAGGTGGCGCTCGGTGCGGACGCTGAGCGGCAATCCGGCGCTGGCATCGATATCCACAAGGGCGAACCCGCCGCGGATGCGAGCGAGAAAATCGACGCCGCCCGCGATCAATTCTCCTCCGACAAGATCAATCCGCTCTTCGTCTTCGGCCCCGACGATCGCACGCAGATGGACCCGGCAGATCCTCGCGTTGCCTGGTTGCTGGGTTGGGATGAGTCCGACCAAAGCTCGGCGATGGCGTGTTCGGCGACCTTCATCGGGCCGAATGTGCTCTTGACCGCCGCACACTGCCTCTATGACACCTCGACAGACAACGAGGAGGTTGAAGCAGTTGATGTCTTCCCGGGCATCAATGGGTTCGACGACAGTCCCTATCTCGACGACGATTCAACGCCATTTGGCTGGTTCGAAGCGGCCAGCTGGTACTTCCCCGAGGAATACGCCACCACCAGCGGGGCTTCGATGTATGACTACGCCATCGTTGTCCTGGATCAGAACGTCGGCGCGCAGACGGGCATGATGACGATCGGTGTGTTGAGTGATGAGACGCTAGCCGCCGCTGATTTGAACGTGACGACGATTGGGTATCCCGGCGACAAGGATCTCGGCACGCAATGGACGACCTCGGAGCCCGCGCTGGTGGGCTTTGATGACCATGGCGTCGAGACGACAGTCGATATGGTCCAGGGACAGAGTGGCTCGGCAGTATTCCGGGGTGCTGATGAGGCGATCTTCGGGGTCGTGTCATACGAGTTCCAGGATTCAACCGGTCATCAGGGCAATGTGGCGCGCCGGATGGACACCGACGTGCTGGCTTTCTTCGACGCGGCGTGCGCCAAGGCCAATTGCACCTACCAGTCATTTGTCGAGAGTGTTGACGCCCCGCCGGCTGAGACAGCGTCACCGACAGCGACCTCCACTGAGACTGCAACTCCAACCGAAACCGCGACTGCAACCGAAACAGCCACCGAGCCGAGCGCAACACCCGAGAACCCGAGCCCCGCATTCGCGCGCACCTGGCAGCGCACCGATGCGCCGGTAGCGGATGGGACGGTCAGCCGCACCTGGATTTGGGGACCGGGACCGAACACCGATCTGCTGAGCGAGCCCTATGTCGAAAGCCCCGGCGGCAACCGGCTGGTGCAGTACTACGACAAGTCCCGCATGGAGATCACGACTGATCCGGCGGTCCCAACGTCCTCGCCGTGGTACGTCGTCAACGGTCTGCTGGTCAAGGAGATGGTGACCGGCAATCTGCAGCTCGGCAATGACACGTTCGAGGCGCATCAACCAGC
The DNA here is from genome assembly GCA_964399615.1 of uncultured Thermomicrobiales bacterium. Classification (GTDB taxonomy): domain Bacteria; phylum Chloroflexota; class Chloroflexia; order Thermomicrobiales; family CFX8; genus CAYNTE01. The sequence goes on along the minus strand of CAYNTE010000120.1, from coordinate 7,179 downwards.
CCAGCTCAACGTAGCCGGCGATCCGAACGGTACGAGCGGGCCGACCTACGCGACATTCTCTGACTTGCTCGATGTTCCTCCGCTGCCAGTAGATAGCGTGATCACCGAGCGTGTCGATCGTGCCGGCGTCGTGACAGATGACCCGGCGCTAGCCGAACTGGGCGTGACGGCGGGCTATCTCGTGCCGGAGACGAATCACACCGTGGCCTCGGTCTTCTGGGATTTCATGAATGCCAGCGGCCTCGTTTCGGTCGATGGGCTCCTGGTCGAGGCAAATCTCTTCGAAAATCCGTTCCACGCGACCGGTCTGCCGATTACCGAGGCATATTGGACAACAGTCGAGGTCGGTGGCGTTGCGCACGAGGTGCTGGTGCAGGCATTCGAACGCCGGGTATTGACCTACACGCCGGATAATCCCGTAGGTTGGCAGGTCGAGGCTGGTAATGTCGGCCAGCACTACTATCACTGGCGCTACGACATTCTGCCGGCCGAGGGGCAATAGCTAATCGGCCGAGCTGGAGATTGCCTCGGTCTGCGTCGACGTGCGGACAGTCGGTACGCGTAGAAGGTTGAAGAAGATATCGACGATCGGACCGGTCAATGCGGCAGCGATGATCGTCCCGATTCCGAACGATCCGCCCAGTAGGATGCCGATCACCACGACCGTGACTTCCATACCCCAACGAATGACACCGATGCGCAGGGCCATGCGTTGGGTCAGCGCCAGCATCAGCGCGTCGCGTGGTCCGGCTCCGAACCCCGCCTTGATGTAGATCGCGGTTGCAAAGCCCAGCAGCACGATGCTGCCAACGAGCATGGCGACGCCATCGATCAGGCCGCCAGCTTCGGGGATGATGCCATCGATCAGGAAGACATCCATCCACATGCCGATCATGACCATGTTGACGATGGTGCCAACACCAGGCGGCTCCCCCATCGCCCACGAGACGGCGATGATGATGATCCCAACCACGATCCCGGCCACGCCAATCGAGAGTGGCGTGCGTAGCGAGATGCCGTGATGGAAGACTGTCCACGACGTCGCACCGAGGTCGCTACGGAGACCGAGCACGAGCGCCAGCGCAAAGAGCGGCATGCCTGCCAGCAACAATCCGACATCGACCCACCAGCGAGCTGAGAAGCGAATTCTAGATATCGGCGATGGCGGGCTTTGGTCCGGCTCCGGTTGTCGAGAACGTCGGCGGCTCATCAATATCCTCATCGATATATCGTCGCGTGGCCCATCTGCCCTGACGATAGCGCCAAATGTTCAACAACATCAAGACGATGGTGTCGCAGAGCATCCCAATATAGATGCCAGTGAGCCCCCAACCGACGGTGATGCCCAGGAAATAGGCGAGCGGTACACGCAGAACCCACATCGAGAATGACGTCGAGAACATCGGGAAACGTGTATCCCCAGCGCCGCGCAAAACCCCAGCGATGGTGAACCCGATCGCTTGCACCGGCTGCATGATCGCGATGATCCGCAAGGCGTGTGCGCCAGCTTCGACAATCGTCTCACGGTCGTCACCGCTGGCTGCCAGCTCCATGATCGGTGTGGCGAAGACGAAGAAGATGACACCCATCGATGACATCCAGAGGATGCACCAGCGGGTGGCCGTAAGTCCGTAGGCGCGAGCGAGGTTCGGGTTTCGCGCGCCCAGTGCCTGGCCAACGAGCGACGTGGCCGCCAGGGCAAAGCCGAAGCCGGGGAACATCGAGAGGAACATGGCCTGGATGGCAACTTGATTGGCGGCAGTGACCGCCGTGCCCAGCATGAAGACCACGAAGACGAAGACGATCTGCCCGCCTGAGCGCAGCATCGATTCCGCCATCGAAGGCAGCCCGATATCAATCAACCGCTTCAGCCGGGTGGGATTGAGCCGCCAGTCGTTCCGGCCCGCGATGGATAGGCCGCGCCGGCCGCGATAGAGGATGAACACCATGGCCATTGCGCCGATCGCCCGCGAGAAGAGCATGGCCAGCGCAGCGCCTTCAACCTCCAGCGGCGGGATGAAGACCATTCCGAAGATCAGCACGTAGCTGAGGGCGATGTTGACGACGTTCATGCCAGCGGTCACCAGCATCGAGGTGCGAGTATCGCCGACGCCGCGCAACGCCCCACTCAAGATGAACATGGTTGAGAGAAAGGGGAAGCTCAGTGCCGTGATGCGCAGGAACGACGCACCCTGCTCCGCGACATCAGGCTCGGCTCCCATGAGCGTCAATAATGGCTGGGCAACGACCACCATGATCGGCGCCAGCACAAATGCGAGGATCAACCCCGCAACCAGCGATTGCTTGGTGATCTTGTCGCCGTCATATGCGATGCGCCCGGCGCCGAATGCATGCGCGATAAGGACGGTTGTGCCGAGCGAGACGGCGAAGAAGCCGGTGATGAAGATAATCTGGACTTCAGACGCCGTGCCGACCCCAGCTACTGCTGCCGCGCCGATGCTGGCGACCATGAGGGTGTTGACGAACCCGAGCGAAGCCTGAAGGAAGTTCTCGAGTATCGATGGCCAGGCAAGCCCTAATACCGCCCGGCGAATTTCGCCAGCGTCTAGCTGGGATGTTGCTGCTACGGGATTGGTGCGCGCAGCTCCGAATGCCATTGGCTGGTCCTCGCGTTGTCTTTATACAAGTTGCCGCCAGCCGGACCCGGCTGACGACCAGGCTCAGAGGTATTCTGAGCAACCTGCGAATGCTAGCAGCCTGTGTCTCACCACGTCAACATCTGTCGCTTGCAAGACGGAAGCGGCGCAGGTTCGCTACACTCTGGAGGAGAACGATAGGGTGCATGGAGGGTGGAGTCCGGCATGTCCGAGAATCCTGAAATTGAAGTCGAGCAACCACAGAGCGCGGAGATCGTCCAGGAGCCGGCAATGACGCCAGATGAGGCGCTGGAGCATTTGCGCCGGCTGCGGTTCAGCACGATGCCGATTCTCGAGACGATGAAGCAAGAGTATGAGAATCGCGTACGGCCAGGTTATCCAACACTCGTCGACAACGTCGATCACGGAGGAGTCTTCGGCATCAACTTCGATCCGGGATTTGGCATCTACTTCATGACCGACGGCTCGCGGGTCTTTGCCGAGCTGCATCGCGTCGATCTTCGCACCGAGGCACTCTCTGCCGCAAACTACGAGAAATTCTCTGGCCGGCCGGCGCAGCAGGAATTCTCGATTGATGTGGATGGGGATGCAGCAACCCAGGCACGCAAGCTGATTTCTCTGCTGCTGCACGCCTGGGTCAACCAGCAAACATTCAAATATCGCGTCGACAGTTAGTGTCCGCTACTCCGTGATCCAGCGGTCGGTGTCGAGCTTGTAATCGAGGATCTCGTCGGGTTCGAACCAGAGCGCGACCTCACGCTGTGCATCCTCGAGATTGGCGGAAGCGTGGACGAGGTTGCGGCCGACAGCCAGCCCGAAATCCGCTCGAATCGAACCTGGGGCGGCGTCCCACGGTCGTGTCGCGCCAACAGTCTGACGAATCATGGCAATAGCCCCACTGGCTGGGTTGCCTTCTTCGGCGGCCGGCCCAGCGATGACCGCGGCAACAACCGGCCCGGAGGTGATGTACTCGACCAGACCGTCGTAGAAGGGCTTGCCACGATGCTCGGCGTAATGCTCTTCGGCCAGCTCACGACTCACGTGCACCACACGTAGCGCCGCGAGCTTCAGCCCTCGCCGCTCGAATCGGCCGAGGATCTCACTCGCCAGCCCCCGCTGTACACCGTCTGGTTTTACCAGTACCAGGCTCTGCTCCATCCAGACTCCCTGCTTCCTGTAGCCCAAAAATCCTGAGCAATCACGGCGAAATCCGCCAGTCGAGAGGGTATCATAGCCCTCATTTGGCCGATCGTAGTTAGAATTACGGGGTGTCCCTGACGGGTCCCGCCACTTTTGGCAGCGGGACGGAGATAGAAAGAGGAGCGATCGGCGTTGGATCTTGGCTTTATAGGCGCAGTCCTTACCATCGTCATTATCGACCTGGTGCTTTCGGGTGATAATGCGGTGGTCATCGGTATGGCTGCCAGTCGACTTGACCCTGCACAACGGCGTAAAGCGATTATTTGGGGTGGTGCTGGCGCGGTGGGACTGCGGATGATCTTCACCGCTGCTGCTGCTCTGCTCCTGGGAATTCCTCTGCTACAGGCGATCGGCGCACTCTTGCTCTTCTATATCGCCTTCAAGCTGCTAAAACCAGAACACGAAGAACATCACGTTCATGCGGCAGGCAGCTTACGCGAAGCATTGCAGACCATCATCCTGGCCGACGTGGTGATGAGCCTCGACAATATCCTGGCGGTTGGTGGCGCGGCGCATGGCCATATCGGCCTTTTGCTCTTCGGCCTGGCTCTCTCTATTCCGATCCTCCTCTTCGGTAGTAGCCTGATCGCTCGCATGATCGACAGATATCCGATCCTGAACTACATCGGGGCTGGAGTGCTGGTCGTGACGGCAGCACGTATGTTCCTCGAAGATGACATCGTTCACGAAAATCTGCACATCAACACCATGCTGGAGATCGTGCTGGTGATCGTGGCTGTCGTGACAGTGCTGGGCATTGGTTACCTGCGCAACCGTCGCGCTCAAGATCAGCGGCAGCAGAACCTGGTTGCACAGCAAGAGCGGGAGACCGTCGTTCACTAATAGGAGACAACATGACCGAGATCGATCACCTGGCCACGCCGGAACAGCAGGCCGAGATCCGGGAGTGGTTCGATACCTGGGGCAAACTGGTCGCTGCGGTGGATTATGAGCAGGCTCGCGACCTCTTCCACCCCGAGGCAGTCGGCTTTGGCACCTATATGGAGTATGTGCGGGGGCTCGATGAGCTTGAGGCGCGGCAGTGGCGTTCGATCTGGGGAACGATTGACGGGTTCCACTTCCCAACCGAGCGTCTCATCTGCGGTGTCTCGTCCGATGGCCAGCAAGCCTGGGGCATCGTGCCTTGGGGATCGACCGGCTTTAACGAGGATGGCACGACCTACGATCGCCCCGGTCGCGCAACCGTGCTTTTCGTGCGGGATGCCGCGGACACACGTTGGCTGGCGATTCATACGCACATGTCACTCAGCCCTGGCACGCCGCAACGCTCGTTTGGCAAGCCTCAAGGATCCTGACCGCAGGGGCGAGACCTCGTTGTCTCCACCCCTGCAGACATATCGCGCCGGTTATCCCCAGGAGCCAGCGACCTGACGGGTCGTGACATTGAGGCGGTTATAGAAGTTCGTCATGGCAACGCTCATGATCAGAGCTGCGAGCGCTTCCTCGTCGAAGTGCCGCGCCGCATTGTCCCAGATTTCGTCTGGCACAGGGTCCTCCCGATCACTCAAGCGTGTCATGGCCTCGGTTAGCGCCAAGGCCGCGCGCTCGGCATCGGTGAAGTGCGGCGAGTCGCGCCAGCCTGCCACAGCCATGGTGCGCTTGATGGCCTCTCGGGACATCTCCACCTTGCTGGAGTCCAGCTCGATACAAACACTGCAACCGTTGATCTGACTGGCTCGCAGGTGCGCGAGCTCGAAGATCTCCTCTGGCAGACTGTCGACCTTGATGGCCGCGTTCATCTGCTGAATGGCTGGCAGCGTTTCTCGCAGTACCAGTGCGGGATTCTTCATGCGTGCCTCCATTGGCACTCTCCTTACCGGCTTTGGTCACATTGACCAGCGTTGGTTCGTCACTACACTGACGGACAAAGAGGGGAAAGTGTGACCGATGATGCAACCGAATTCACTCGCAGCCAGATTTGAGGAGCAGCGACCCCGATTGCGTGGGCTGGCCTATCGCATGCTTGGCTCGGCGAACGAAGCCGACGATGCAATTCAGGAGGCCTGGCTGCGGCTGAGTCGCATTGATGCCAGCGAGATCGAGAACCTCGGCGGCTGGCTGACGACCGTGGTTTCGCGCGTGTGTCTCGATATGCTGCGCTCTCGCAAGAGACGAGGGGAAGAATCGCTGGAAGAGCAGGCTCCGGGGTATCTCAGCAGCAACGAACTTGCAGCCGACCCCGAGCAAGAGGCGCTGCTGGCAGAGGCTGTCGGCATGGCCATGCTGGTAGTGCTGGAGCGCCTGTCACCAGCGGAGCGTGTGGCCTTCGTGCTGCACGACATGTTTGGTCTGACCTTCGATGAGATTGCGCCAATCGTCGGCCGCACAACCGCAGCAACGCGGCAGCTGGCAAGCCGAGGTCGCCGCCGGGTGCGTGGTGCGTCGATGGATCTGGAGACGGAGGTTGGGCAGCAGCGACAGGTCGTTGAAGCATTCTTCAGCGCGGCTCGCGAGGGCGATCTTGACGGTCTGCTGGCGCTGCTCGACCCGGACGTGGTGCTGCGAGCCGATGCCGCCGCAGTCCAGGCAGCCAGTCTATCAGCGGCTGCGCCGCAAGTTGCTTCCGAAATGCACGGGGCATCGACCGTGGCCACGATCTTCAAAGGTCGTGCCAAGGGCGGCCGGGCTGCGTTGGTCAATGGTGAAGTTGGGGCGTTCTGGGGCATCGACGGCCGGCCTCGGGGAATATTCTTCTTCACCCTCGATGGTGACCGGATCACCCAGATCGAGATTGTGGTGGATCCAGGCCACGTTCGTGAGGTCGAACTCGTTACGATCGACGGCTGACGCGCCATCCAGCTGAAAAGAGGGGCGCGGGAGCCGGGGGCGTGGCTCCCGCTTGTCTTGAAGAATCCGCTCTAGCTGGCAGATCCCTCGGGCACGGAGAAGAAGGAGTAGGGGGCGTGGATGGAATCCGAGGCGTTTAGGTCGACCGGAGACGGTATCATGCCGTGCACAGCTTGCCGGTTCCGGGGGCTCGGTTTGTGGCTTGCTGTTCGCATGGACACCGAGATCGCTCCTAACCTCTAATTCCGACCCCTACACTCGGAATTATGGCAGGCCGCATATAGCCTGTCAAGAGCCGTATCGTTTCAATCGGTAGACTTGGTCACGTTGAAACGGAGGTGGCCGGGTATCGAAGTGCAGCGAGTGCGAATTCCAGCTCTCATTGATCAACTGCCCGAAGACGAGCGCGCCATCAGCCAGCGACTGACCGAGATCTTCAACGACGCTGGCGAAGAGCTCTTTCTGGTTGGCGGGGTTGTGCGTGATCTGCTGCTGGGTCAGGGGCGGGCGGATCTCGATTTTGCAAGCTCGGCCATGCCCGATGTCACACGCA
>CAYNTE010000119.1:0-9155 GCA_964399615.1 uncultured Thermomicrobiales bacterium | reverse complement strand
ACGGCCGACCTCCCGATCGGCATCGTTGAAGACATGATCGAGCGCTTTGGCACCAGTGCCAAACCCATGGCGTTGTTGACGATCAGTGCCGGGCAGGTCATGGTGGCGGGACTGATTGCGGGCCTCTACGCGCGTTGGGCTCGCCCCAACCTGACACGCCGGTTGCTCGGTTTGCTGGTGTTGCTGGTCGGGTCGTGGCTGCTGCTCTCGCTTGTTATTGCGCCGCTCGGTGGTGTCGGACCTTTCGCTGTTGATGCGAGTAACGGGACCCTGGAAACGCTCGGGAGCTTCCTGGTTGCCGCCGCAATATTTGCTGTGCTCGTTGCGATGCTTGTGCCGTGGCCGATGGTTGGAGAAGATTACAACCGGGAGCGGCGGGAGTTTCTGCGGGTTGGCAGTCTCATCGCACTTGGCTTCGCTGGCCTGACGGCGTTGCGCTCGATCGCTGGGCAGGCAAGTGATCTGCGAGAATCGTTCAGCCCCAAGCGTGGGGTGCGTGAGCAGGACGGCGAGGGACCGTTTGAGCTGGCCGGTATGCCGAGTTTCTATACCCCGACTGGCGCGTTCTATGTCGTTTCCAAGAATCTGATCGACCCTTCAGTTAATGAGGCCGACTGGTCGCTTGAGGTTCTGGGGATGGTTGAAAACCCGATCACACTCTCCTACTCCGATATTCTCGAGCGCAAGCCAGCGACGGTCTTCCCCTCGACGCTGGAGTGCATCTCCAACCAGGTCGGGGGCGATCTCATCTCGACCACGATCTGGACGGGCTTCCCGCTGCGCGATTTGCTGGAGGAAGCGGGTTTGCAGCCTGGTGTCGTGGATATCGAGCTACTGGCGGTCGATGGCTACGTCGAGTCGATACCGCTGGAAGAGGCGCTCTCGCCTGATACGATGCTGGTCTACCTGATGGATGGCCAGCCGCTCCCCGAGAAGCATGGGTACCCGCTGCGTCTGATCGTCCCGGGCATCTTCGGTATGAAGAATGTCAAGTGGATCAACGGCATCAAGCCAGTTGGCGAAGACATCATGGGCTTCTGGCAGCATCGTGACTGGAGCGATATTGCCACGGTGCAGACAATGAGCCGCATCGACATCCCGCACAAGGGCTACAAGGCGCAGCTCGGCGAGACAGTCAAGGTCGGAGGCGTGGCGTTCGCGGGCGACCGCGGCATCGAGAAGGTGGAAGTCTCATTTGACGAGGGACAGACCTGGAACGAGGCGCGAATCTCAGACGTGCCATCGAGCCTGACCTGGCGTCTCTGGCGCTACGACTACCTGGCCGAGGAGCCGGGCGTGAAGAAGGTCGTCGTGCGCGCAACGGACGGGAACGGCGATCTCCAAACCGCTGTAGAGGCGAGCACGTTGCCCGATGGCGCAACGGGTTACGACCGCGACTGGTTCGAGGTCCTCGACGCTACTGGTGCATCGGCGGTTCCGGAAGGCCAGCTTGCGCGCTACATCGGCCAGCACTGGGTGGATGCCGGACGCGGCTAAGATCTGCTGCACAAGAGACCTTCCAGACAGTATTCTTAGACCATTACTTGTCGCGATAGGTGAGGTGCGTCATGGTCGCTACAGGCGTGATGACGGTTGAAGAGTTTGCACAGCTCCACAGTGACTATTGGCGCTACGAGCTGATTCGTGGAGAGGTGCTGCGCATGCCGCCTGCTGGTGGACGTCATGGACTCATTGCGGGAGAGGTCGCAATTCGCGTTGGACATGCGTTACTGACCAGTGGCGCAGGCAAGACATTCCTAGCCGATACTGGGTTTCTCCTGGCACGTGATCCCGACGTGCTTCTTGCTCCGGACGCTGCATTTATTCGGGCTGATCGCCTGTCGAAAGATGTCGTGAAAATCGGCTATCTGGAGATCGCTCCGGATATCGTGCTGGAGGTCCTCTCGCCGAATGACCGCGCCAGCGACGTGATGGCCAAGGTGAGTGAATATTTACGCGCAGGTGCGCAGATCCTCTGGCTGGTCGATCCTGATCGCAAGACGATTACCGTTTACCGCCCGGGGATGCAGCCCGAGGAGCTATCCGGCAGCGACGAGCTCGATGGCGGAGAGATCATTCCCGAGCTTCGTATCCCGCTTGCCGAGATTTTCGAACCCCTTCCCGCTGACTAACTATTAATGGAGGCGAAGTTGAGCCAGGTGCTGATCCGTGCTGCGACGGAGCACGATTTGCCTGCGATGTTTCGGATTATTTCTGCCGAGGACGGCGAAGACGTCGATGCGATCCCGCCAGGGACCTCCTCGGCCGCTCACGCACACCTGTTGCACTGCGGCGATGTCGTGGTAGCCGAGGTCGATGGCGCAGTTGTTGGCTATAGCGCAACAGTGACGCGCAGCGGGACCCGGTTTCTGGCGCAATTCTTCGTGCTGAAGGGCCATCAGTCGAAAGGGCTCGGGCGCAGACTGATGGAGATGAGCTATCCGGACGATGGCCTGGTGCCGGTATGCGTCTCGGCCCACGACCCCAGAGCGTTGCGCTTATACATCGGCTACGGGATGAAACCCACCTGGCCGTTGCTTGGGATTGGTGGGAAGACGGCCGGGCTGCATTTCGAGGATGATCTGTCGGTGACGCTTTCTCCTGCGACCCTCGGCGGCGATCTCCATGTCTGGGATACACGGCTATCGGGTCGGGACCGCAAACAAGATCTGCGGCACATATTCGATGATCAAGCTGCATCCGGCTTCTGGATCGAGCACGCAGGGCAGCGAGTTGGATATGGTGTGCTGCAGGAGAAATTTCGGGGGAGAGACGCCGCATTCGCCAGCGGTTTGGTCAAGATCGGTCCCGTCGGCGTTGTTGATCCCGTCCATGCCGCCGATGCGATGCTTGCGCTTGTTCAGCGCGCGGCGAACCTCGGTGAGCAGGTCAACTTCGACATCGCAGGGCCGAATCCCGCGCTCGGTCCATTGCTGGATTCGGGACTACAGATTCAGGAGACGCTGATCTTCATGGCAGGTGACCCGGCGAGGTTTGGTGATCCATGCTGCTATGTGCCGATGAGCGGATCTCTATATTAGCCAGCTGCTTGCCAACGGCGCCGCCCCACCGGATGCACCTGGTGGGGCGATATAGTGTGCCGGGCCGGATCTAGGACGCGAGCGTAGCGTTGACCGTGAGCGGCACATTGCCAGCGACCGCCTTGGAGACCGGGCAACCTTCGCCGGCACCCTTGGCCGCTTCCTCGAATGCTGCCTGGTCCATACCTTCGACCTGGCCAGTCACGTTGATGACAGCCTTGGAGATATGTGCGCCTCCTTCGAGCGAGAATGTGTAGGTTACTTCCACGTCAAGCTGCGTTGGTTGGTTGCCGCCGCCGGCCAGCGCCGCGGAGAAGGCCATCGAGAAGCAAGACGCATGAGCCGCAGCTATCAGCTCTTCGGGGCTGGTCTTGCCACCGGGAAGCTCTGTGCGTGAGGCCCAGGTAACCGGGAAATTATCAAGTGTGCCGCTCGAAGATTTCGTAATTTCACCGCTACCACCAAAGAGATCACCCTTCCAGGTGACGTGTGCCGTTCGTTCGGCAGCCATATGCCATCCTTCCATGGGAATGCGACTGGCGGACATTACCGACGCCTCCGCCGGGGCGTTGTCTGTACTATAGCGCGCTGAGTGGTATCTCCTTAATGACGTGGCGCAAAGAGCGTGCTAGCGTTTGCCTAGCGTGTATGAAATGGTAGGACTGATGCAGCCTGCGAGAAATGATCTATACGAACAACTCGCAGCGGCTTCGGCTGATGAGGCAAAGCCCATCGCCGTGGCACTGCTGGAGACACTTGACGACCCACGCTTCAGTCTTTTGCGAAGTCAATTCATCGACGATTTACATCTCATCCCGGGTGGTGTCGTGCTGGAGGTCGGGTGTGCTGTTGGGCTACTGCTCAAGATGCTGCACCAGCGGGTAACGAGTAGCGGCAATATTCATGGGCTTGATCTCAATCCACACTTTATCAAGATCGCTCAGCGACGGGCCGAGCTACTGGGAATCACGAATTCAACCTTCGCCGTCGGTGATGTTCATGAGCTGCCGTACCGGGAGGCGATGTTCGATGCTGTGGTGGCGGAAAAGTTGCTGATGCATGTCGCACCGCTGGAGGATGTACTGCGCGAGATCTCGCGGGTCCTAGTGCCGGGTGGTCGGGCGGTCTTCGTCGATTACGATCCGCATACGATCATGGTTGCCGGGCCAGACCCTCAACTCACCTCGCGTCTGATGGCCTCGGCTGCGAATCTCTACGCATCGCCGCTGGCCGCGAGAGAGACGGCTCGCGCATGCTCGAAGGCTGGTCTCTACGTCGAGCGAGTGCGGGGCTACTTGCAAGTCTTCGAGGATCCGACACTGCCGACGGTTGAAGGTATGCCCGATGTCTGGTGTGATCATGCCGCGGCAGGACGTGGTGTTGATCAAGGCACCGCCCGTCGCTGGCTCAAACGAGTGAGGCTTGCCGCTACTGAGGGTAGATTCATGATTGCCATTCCGTATTTCATTACCGTTGCGATTCGAGATGACTGATTCCACGAAATAGAGGGAGGGAGTACCTGTGCAGCCTGAAAAGACTGACTACGCGCGTCCAGAGCTGCTGGTCGAGCCGGACTGGCTGGACGACCACATCAATGACCCGAATGTGGTGATTATTGACTGCGACCGGCCAGAGATGCGCGCGGACCGGCCACTGATTCCGAATGCCCGGATTCTGCCGATCCACCCCTACGTTCGCAATACGGAGACCGGCGAGGGCGTGGCAACGGCCGAGCAGTTGCAAACCATCATGCGAGGCCTCGGTGTCAACGACGACTCGAAGGTGGTCGCATACGACTCCGAGGGTGGACTGCTAGCGAGCCGGCTTTGGTGGGCGCTCTGGTATTACGGTTTCGAGAATGTTGCCGTACTCAACGGTGGCTGGCCGGCCTGGATCGCCAGTCGTCGGCCGAGTACGCGCCGTGCGCCGAATGTCGAGCCAGGCTCAGTGACGCTCGGCGAGCCGCATCCTGACAGGATTGCCTCCTGCGACACGATGCTGCCCGGAGTCCAGCAAGGCACGACCGTTGCACTCGATACCCGGTCGGATCTGGAGTGGATGGGCGCCAAGCCTGCGCCGAACCCAACGAACAAGCATGAGGGCCGAATCCCTGGGGCGATCCACATCGAGTGGCGTGATTTCGTGGACTGGGACAATGCAACGCGTTTCAAGACGGCCAGCGCGATCCAGGAGATCTTGGAGTCGAAGGGGGTGACTCCCGAAATGCACCTGGTCCCCTACTGACAGGGCGGCATCCGTGCGGCGCACGGCACGTTTGTTCTCTACCTGATGGGTTACGACAACGTCTCGAATTATGACCTCTCCTGGGCGGAATGGGGCAACCGGGACGACGTTCCAATCGAGAAGTAAGTAGGAGGAATTGCAGGTGAAGGTGGATCGAGAGACCGTCCGTGGCCGGATGGCTGCGAATCTTGAGGCGGACGGCATCCGAGTTGTGCCCACGGAGATCGAGGAGATTCTCGATTCGGCGACCGAGCGCGTAAATCATCTGCTGGAGCTTGCTGAGCAATACGATTGTTCGATTGCAGCACCAGAATCTGTGCGCCGACAGGAGCCGGTACATGAGTAATCTCCAGCTACCGCTGCATGAGATCGCGGCGAAGCTCAAGTCGCGAGAGGTCTCGTCGGTCGATCTGGTTGAAGAGTCACTCGCAGCCATCAACCAGCACAACCCAACACTGAATGCGTTCCGGCTTGTACTAGATGAAGAGGCACGGGCTGCCGCAATTGAGGCAGAGGCCGAGATCGCCAGCGGCACCTATCGTGGCCCGCTGCACGGCGTGCCAGTGGCGGTCAAGGACTTGATGGATCTGGCAGGCACGACGACGCCGGCGGGTTCTATTGTTCTGGCCGACAAGGTCATTGAGCGAGACAGCTCCGTCGTTGCATTTCTCAGGGCTGCTGGCGCAATCATCGTCGGCAAGACACATATGCCGGAGTTCGCGCGATCCGGCGCGTCGATCAACCTCCATTACGGACCAGTCCGCAACCCCTGGCATCTGGATCATGACACTGGCGGTTCGAGCAGTGGCTCGGGGGCGGCAGTGGCGGCTGGTTTGGTCTTCGGCGCGACGGGTTCGGACACTGGAGGCTCGATCCGCATTCCCTCGTCGCTGTGTGGGCTAGCTGGGTTGAAACCGACGTTTGGATTGGTGAGCACCGAAGGTGTGCAACCACTCTCATGGTCGCTTGACCACATCGGCCCGATGACCCGCACCGTGCTCGATGCGGCGCTGATGTTGGAGGCGATGCTCGGTGAGTCCGGAGGTGCCTACTCCCGCGCGGTTGGTGAGAGCGTCAGCGGATTGCGAATCGGGCTGGTGGTCGACGATGGCTGGAATGTTAATCACGTGACACCAGCTGTGCGTAGCGCCGTGCAGTCGAGTGCCGAGGCGTTGCGTGGCGCTGGCGCAGATATTCGAGAGATCGAGTTGCCGGAGCTTCGGGCACTGAATACCGTCAATGCCGTGATTCTGAACCAGGAAGCAGCGGCCTGCTACGTCCCGTATCTGCGTGAACGCTACGACGACGTCTCGACGCCTGGTCGCGCGCGCCTCTTTGGCGCATGGGCGCAGGGGCCCGCGGATTACGTCGTAGCCCAGCAACTGCGGGCGAAACTGCGTGCTGCTGTCGAGGCAAAGATGGAAGCTGTTGACCTGTTGCTCATGCCTGGGACTCCGCACGAAGCCCCGCCGCTTGCTGATGAGCGCGAGAACGGGCGGTTGTGCGGGCCGATCAACAGCCTCGGCTGGCCAGCGATGGTAGTGCCGGTTGAGCAAGGAGAGCACGGCCTGCCGGTGGCATCGCAAATCGTCGGAAAGCCATGGCGCGAGGTCGATGTTCTGCGCGCCGCGGCGGTCGTCGAGCGCGATGGACTGTGGGGCGGCCGGCTCTCACCATTGCTGGCGAATTGACCGGCGGCTAGCCGAACTGCGCGACCATTTGGGCTGCTAGTGCAAGCACGGCGATGATGCTGAATCCGATCGCCAGATCAAGTCCGCGCACGAACTGTCTGCGCAAGACTGTTGGGATGATGGCGAGCATCAAGAGCGCCAGCAAGCCCAGGACCGGGTGATACCACGGCACACCGCGTAGCCCATCGGTGGCAATCAAGATAATGCCGAGGATCACTTGCACGGTTAAAAGTGTGTGCGCGATGGCCATGACCGGAGTTGGGATCTTGCGCCCTCGTCGGTAGAAATAGAATGCCACCGCGGCCGCAATGACGTAGACGATAAACAGCGCCTCGCCGAGATACCGATGCACACTCTCCATCGAGCTGGACCGACCTTCCTGGGGTATACGTCCCGAAGTCCATCGTGTCTTCACTAAGGATAAGCCGGTCCAGCGTTTGTGTGACGCCAAATCGAAAGGCTGATCGCAGTTAAACCTCTGAAACGTAGGCTGCGTGGCCCATCTCTGGCGATTGTTGCGATGTATCGGTGCGTAGGGACGCGATACTTGCCGCGATCCCTCCAAGCGCTCCGAGCACCAGGACATAGAGCCCCCAGCCGACTTGCACGATGAACAGGTCGTCTTCAGCTTGGTCCTCATTGATGAAAGACTGCAGGTCGACCAGGTAGTAGAGGCCAAATATCAGACAGACGGCGAATGCCGCCGCCGCAACTGCCGGAATCCATCGTGATGTGGCCGGCTTGGCGGCGCGGTAGGCGAGAAGGCCACCGCAGATCAACGCCAGAGCAGCGGTGATCTTGCCATCGCCGTCGAGACCAGAGACCGTGATGAACCAGACCTTCGCCCACGGCCCAGTAGAGCCGATCAATACGAGCAGTGCCGCGGCTATCCCTGCGAGCGATCCGATGACCGGCTTCGAAAGATTCCCCATGTCAATCCCGTCCTTTCACAACAGGAACAACGACGTAGATGCTCAATGCTAGAAAGTGAACGGGAAGTCATATCTTCTCGTTATACGATTTGGGCGTTGAATTTTTGGTGGAAATGACAAGAGGAGGGGGAGCGCTCCCCTCCTCTTGCATGTTGTATTGCGAAACTCGGACTGTGTCCTAGGCTTCTTCCATCTTCCAGTCAGCGATATCCCAGTAGGCGCCAGCCCAGGAAGAGGAGTTGTGGCCGGTGAGATTCTTGTTGTGCGCCCCGAGTCCGACTGGAGTCACCATCGGGATCTCCGCCACGTCATTCACCGAGATGTCGTTCATCTTGATGAACAGTTCGTTCTGCTTGTCGGGATCCATCTCCTTGCTTGCCTGTGCATGCAGCTCGTCATACTCAGGGTTCTGATAGCGGGTGACGTTGAGATTTGCCCAACCGTTGGCCTTTTGGCAGGCGGCGGTCGAGAGATAGCGCGTCATATAGAGAATCGGATAGACGCTATCGGGGACGTACGTAAAGATCTCAAGGTCCGCGTAGAACTTCGTATAGGTGTCCGGGTTGCCGGCGTCGGAAGAGAAGAAGACGGCGGGGTCCACAGTCTTCAGCTCGACATTGAATCCGAGCTTGTCGAGTTCCTGCTTGATCACTTGCTGGCACTTCTGGCGCGTCTCACTCAGCGATGTCTGCAGAACCAGCGTTCCTGGCTCGACGCCCGATTCGTCCAGCGCAGCCTGGGCTTGCTCGAGATCATAGGTCCAGCTGGTGTTCGGTGAATAGAAGCGCTTTGGCGCGGCCAGATTATTGGATTCGGCTACTGCGCCATTGCCGTAGATCTCGGAAGCGATGTCATCGCGTGGCAGCGCCAGTGCGATCGCTTGTCGTGCACCGAGATGCTGGAAGATCGGGTGTTTCGTCGAGGGTTCGGCGAAGGCGCCGTCGACCTCGGTCTTGGGGTCGGCCAGTTGGATACACAGTCGATCTCCGCCAACTGCAGGGGTACGGGTGAAGACGCCAGCTTCGGCGTTGTCTTCGATCTCCTTGATGACTTCCGGCGCACCACTTGCGCTCCAGGCGAAGTCATAATCTCCTGTCTGAACGACGGCGCGAGCGGCGCTGACCGAATCACCACCGCCCTTGAGCTCGACGCTATCGAAGTACGGCTTTGGCGCATCCCAATACTCGGTGTGTCGATCGAAGAGCGCGACGTCGCCTGGCTTGAAATCAGTGACCTTGTATGGGCCG
>CAYNTE010000118.1:7571-9168 GCA_964399615.1 uncultured Thermomicrobiales bacterium | reverse complement strand
GGCGCAGGTGGGCGAAGGCGATGTCGTGGCTTCCGCGTCGATACTCCAGCTCACCTGCCAGCATCTCGTCCGCGACAGCCAGCACGTCGATAGCCACATTGTTGTGCATCCGGCGCGATTCCGGCACACGCGCAAGGGCAGCCGTGAAGAGTGCTCGCTGGGCGTCCGCCTCCTCGATTCGGCCCGTTGCTGCGAGCGCGACGCCCTTGGCGTAGTGCAATGTTGCGGTGGTCACGCAGTAGAGATCGGTGTCGCCAGGCATGGGCTGGTCGATGATCTCTTGCCATCTGCCGAATCGAATCATCACGTGCAGGGGCATCGGGATAAACCACTCCAGCCAGTCAGCCATTGGCGGAGACTCGACTCGCAGGAATTCCTCTGGAATGCTGGCTGCGAGTTCATCGGCTGCCTCTCTGGCTGCCTCATAATTGGCAAGGAACATCGCGCCCCAGATCTTGAAGTGCTGATTGTGGCTGCGGTAGGCAGCGTAGAAGTTCATTGGACCGACGCGGTCGACGAACTTGCGGTCCGCCACGACTGCGGCATGGTTCGAGCGCACAACATTGGCATAGTGGCCGCACTGGACGTCGATGTGCGTGGGCATGTGTTCCAGGTGTCCGGCATCCGGCACCAGATCACGCAGCCAGTCGCACGCCCTCAGCGCTTGCTCTGGATAGGGCGCCATCTCCATCAGGTGGATGTAGAGGTGCAGCACACCTGGGTGAAAGCGACCGTTCGGATGCTCCAGCGCACGCTCCAGCACCTCCTTGGCCTCGATCGTGTCGGCGCCTTCAGCGGGCTGGCCAGCGAAGATATCCCACATCTGCCACGGTGTGCGGTCCAGCAGCGCTTCGGCGAAGAATGCGGCGATGTCGAGATCGTCACTGAATGTCTGGTAGACCTCCCGCATGGCATCCGCATAGGCATCGTTCCAGGATTCGAGCTGGTCAAGCGCCACCGGCTCACCTGATTGGTAGCGAGACTGGAGGGCCTTAATCAGCGCTTGCTCGATAGGTGTGGCGTGATCGATGTTCTCCACGGCCCGCCCAGTCGCGGCGTATGCGCCAGCGAGAGATTGGGCGAGGTCATGCTCATCGAAGAGCTCCCAAGGCTTGTTGTAGTTCGGCCCGAGACAGTAGGCGATACCCCAGTGCGCCATTGGGCAACCGGGGTCATGCTCAAGCACTTTCCTATAGCATTCAATCGCTTCCTCATGATTGAAGCCAAAGGTCCAGTTGAGCGCCCGATCGAACCAGAGTTGTGCTTCCGGGGAGCTCGTCGAAATAGCTCGTGAATAGCTGCCGAGGTCGAAGTAGTCCACCATCAGAATTCTCCATTCCCACGCGATGAATGGGCCCTGTATCGCGGGCAGAGGTTGAATGCACTGCGCGGCTTCAGCGGCAGCGTATCGCATTCACGTCGTCATGCAAGAGCGCGCGGTTTGCACCCTTTGTTCGTCAGAGACCGCGCGCTTCGTGGCCTTCCAGACAGGTTCGCCAGAGGCAGGCATCAAGCAAGAGATGTAGAGCACGGCTCTTGATCTCAGATACGCGCGAGAGACGGTTTGATGTCGACAGTCGCCTGGGCCATGGCTTTT
>CAYNTE010000118.1:0-7471 GCA_964399615.1 uncultured Thermomicrobiales bacterium | reverse complement strand
CCCCGGTTCGAAAGAGTCAGCCCCCACGTCTCCTTCATCGTGTGCGGTGCCATGCTGTAACGTTCCTCTCGCGCCCAATGATCTATGCTCGACTCATCACCCCCCCTCATGTCAGCAGTTCGGCGATCTTCTCGGCCGCCCGGCGCGCACCGCCCTCTTCAACTGCGTGATAGTGTGGCGGATTGTCCAACAAAGTCGAAAGACGCCCGGCGATGCACTCGGCGTTCGTCTCTCGATACTGAATTCGCGCTGAGGGCGGCACTCCATAGCGTTCCAGTCGGTGGGCGACGTACCGATTCTGTTCGAAGTGTCCAACCAGCGGAAAGTATAGAAATGGTTTCTGCCCAACGACCAGCTCCATCGTTGTCGAGAGTCCGCCTTGGACGAGAGCGGCGTCGGCCGCCACGAGCATCTGATATAGGTTGTCGACATAACCCAGCTGTTCCACGCCTGGCACATCGGGTAGATCAGTGGCACTGATGCGTGGCCCGCGGACGACAACGAAACGCAGATGAGGGATAGCCTCGCGTGCGGCTGGGAAGCTCTCGATAATTCGCCGCAGGAGTCCGACACCTGCTCGCGTGCCGCCGACGGCCGCGACCACAACCTGTTCTTCGGGCTGGAAGCCATAGTGTTCCCGCAGTTGCCGCCTGTCCGGTAGCATCTCAGGATCGAAGTAGCGTGGATAGCCCACGAAGTCGTGGTGACGCTCGCTCCAATCTCGAATGCTCGGCAGGCCCGCACCAAAACATCCCGGTGGCAGATCCTGTGGATTGCCAATGTAGATCGAGCGGTCACGCACATGTGGGAAACGCTCGATATGTTCGATGAGTTCGGCGTTGTAGTCGGTGGTCAATTCTTCTTCGCGGCCGTCGGAGTCCGGCTCTACTGGCAGATAGCCGACGACGTCAGTCATCCAGACGTATGGCGCTGTCTTGAGTTCGGGATTTTCATGCAGGTAGTGATCAACCTCCCAAGCCTCGTCACCGATCCAGAGGTCGTAGTTACCTTCTTGTGCAGCATCGAGAAAGACATGGAAGTTTGCCAGCATAATCTCGTCCATGGTGCGGAATGCCCGGAAGGCCTGAAGCTCGTGCTCACCAGTCATCTCCGATTCGAGGTGCGCCGATTCACTGGCGAGCCTTTCGCTCATCGGGTGGATACACTCGCCGGCAGCATCCAGGGCCGTCGTGACTGGATGCTGCGCCAACCAGTCGATCTCCATGCCGGGCACGAGCATTCGGAGCTCGCGGGCGATGGCAAGATCGCGCTGGACATGTCCGAGGCCGATAGGACTGCTGACGAAGAGTGCCCTCTTCGCGGTGCGTGCCATCGCGCGTCGCCATTGCGATTGTTTTGGCCGGTCTCGTCCGATGAAGTCATGGATCAGGAGATTGGCCCAAACAGCGTCGCGGGCCGCCGGATTGTGACCGCTGCCCTCGGCGATGACGAGATGAGAGTTCGGCATGATGGCGTGAAGGGCGTCGATGGATTCGCGGGTGACGATTTGGTCGTTATCTCCGTAAATAATCAGCGTCGGGCAAGTGATCGAGGCGGCTTGCTCAGCGATACCCGGGGCCGGACTCTCCAGCATTGAGGAGATCAGAATCTCGGGGTCGGTCTCTAGTGCCCATCCAATCGCGTCGTCAATCGCTTTGCTCGAGTGTGGCTCTGGCGAGGCGAGCGCCGAGAACCACTCGACGAAGTTGCGATAGTCCTCGCGCCAGTGGACAGCGTTGTACTTGTTCCAACCCTCGCGGTCCGGCGGTTCGTCCAGGAAATGATCGAGATTGTGCCGTGAGCCTCCGCTGAGATTGAGACCTGGCCCGATGAGAATGAGATGGCTGACGCGTTTCTTATTCCCGGCTACGAAGGGGATACCCCACCGCCCACCGGCTGATAGGCCGACCACTACCGCTCGCTGAATGTCGAGATGATCGAAGACTGCCTGTGTATCGCGCGCGACGTCAGCCGTCGAATAGCCCGATTCGGGTCTGTCGGACTTGCCGTTGCCGCGTGCGTCGAACGTGACGACCCGGAACCCATGCTCGGCGAAGTAGGGCACTTGCATCTTCCAGATCCGGCTATGGACCATCATCCAGGTCGGCAGGAAGACGATCGTTCGTTTGGCATCTTCAGGACCGAAGATCTCGTAATACGTGCGAACGCCGTCATCAGGGTTGACGGCATATCCGGTGATTCGTGGTTCGAGTGCTCGCATGGGATCTACTCCTGGTTCGCTTGTTGTGCTGCCTCTTCTTGCTCTTCCAGCCAATCGCCGATGGAGTCCAAAATCTCGAAGAATTGCCCGTCGTCCTCGCTAAAACCCGCCAGAATCTGCACGTCCATACCGATCCAGTAACCGACGACGAGGTTGGCCGCGATGCTGGGCGGGATCGTGATGCCGAGGCGGGGGAGGAACTCGGCAGCGACCTCTGTCAGCAGGTCTCGCCAGCGGTTGACCTGCTCGTGCTGTCTTTCAGCGACGGCGTGATTGGTGGCGGAGATGTTCAGGAGTTCGTTGTTGATCCGCGTCCAGCCATCGGCGAGGTCCTGGGGGTAGAAGTCAACCGCCTTCCTCCATTTGGCACTGAGTGGCTCGTCTGGATCGGCATACATCGCACGCTGGCGGGTGTACTTGGAGCGCTCGATCTCGGCGCAGATCTCGATCAGCAGATTCTCTTTGGAGCCGAAGTGATAGTTGACGAGGGCGCGGTTGACACCGGCCTCCTCTGCAACAGCACGTGTGGTAAGTGCCTGATAGCCATCACGCCCCAAGACCTTCACCGCGGTTTCGAGCAGCAGCTGCCGAGTATCGCTGCTGATTTCACCTGGTGCTGACACGATGCAGCCCTTTCAAACTTCAATTAAGCAACTGCTTTAAGCATACGCTTAATATAGGGTAGCTCCGCACGATTGTCAAGGACGTAGAATCGAGTGGACTGTTGAAGGGCAGAAGAACGCCCCCGACCTGAAGGCCGGGGGCGGTGTATCAATCGGGGCCGCTATTCGGCTTCGGCCTGGCGTTCGATCTCGAAGCCAGCCTCAGTGAAGTCGAGCTTCAGGCCATCCAGCGATTCCTGGAGGGCTGCTGGCACGATCAGCACCGGCTCGCCATCCTGTTCGATGACCTGGTCTTCTTCATTCGGATTCCCAAGCGCCACCGCGAGTTGCTGCGATTCGGTGACGAGCAAGGTCATGCCCTGCTCCGGCTCGGCGTCGCGCTCCTGGCGAAGTTCCGCCATCTTGTCGAGCGCACGATCAGTAACCTCAAACATGTGAGTGCCTCCAATGGGGCTTCGTTCGCGTACTAAAGGGTTAACCCTAACACGCCTTGCCCGTTACGGGCGGGACCGAGGCCAAGTGGAACGATTAATGACAGAATGGAGACCGGCTGCGAACTGGCAGTCGATACCTAACGATGTAAAACGATGTAATAGGAGCCTAGGCACATGGATACGTGGGAGTACAAGGTCATTTCGAAGAAGATCGAAGGCTGGATCAACCGCTCAATGCCCGAGGATGTGGTCCAGGAGCTGAATGAACTCGGAGCCGAAGGCTGGGAGCTGGTGAACGCTGCGCCGGTTACTGCGGGATCGTCGTATCAAACGTCGGCAGTTGTCCTATTCCTCAAGCGCAAGGTATCCTAGCCAGCAGCAACGTCGAAGCCGAAGGCATCTGAGATGTATATGCAACCCCGCCGGGTCGACCGGCAACCAACTGATTGTCCGGGGCCCTGCTGGAGGGCTGCCTGCCAAGGACCTGCCTAGCCGCTGTCCGCGCGAACTGGCGCAAGTGGACGGTGGCAGACAGGCGCCGACTTCTAGTTGACCATCGCCTATTGGCGTGGTCGGCTATCTTTCACGTTCTACATTTGATAGCGAGAGGCAGGTAGCGATGGCGCTGCTGATGCAGGCTTCCGGGGTGAGCTACGACCATGGCGGCCACGAGGTTTTCCGAGATATTGATTTCGAGGTCCACGAGGGCGAGCACCTGGCGCTGATCGGTGAGAACGGCGCTGGCAAGAGCACGCTGATGCGACTGCTTGCCCGCATCATCACTCCCCATGCGGGTGAGGTGACGCACCGCCGCAATCTTGTCGTCGGCTATCTGGAGCAGGAGCCCTCGGCACCGGCCGGCGCGACGTTGATCGAAGCTGCCCGCCAAGGCGAATCTGAACTGACCCAGCTCGAAGAGCGCATGCGCGAGCTAGAGACACGCATGGCCGAGGAGACCGATCCCGACGCGTTCGAGGCCGTTCTTGAAGAATATGCCAACTGTCAGGAGCAGCACCAGGCGCTGGTGGCGCAAGGCGGTGGGTTTGATGTCGAAGAGGCACTGCAGCGGCTCGGCTTCGGCTCTGAGCGTTGGGACGAGCCGTTCGCCCAGCTCAGTGGCGGCGAGAAGAAGCTGGTTGGGCTGGCCCGTCTGCTGGCCAGTCAGGCCGACGTCCTGCTGCTGGATGAGCCGGACAACCACCTGGATGTCGACGCCAAGGCCTGGCTGGAGGAGATCATCGTCAAGCACCGTGGCGGCGTGGCGATGATCTCGCACGACCGCTACTTCATCGATCGCGTTGCCAACCGCATCGTCGAGCTAGAGGATGGTCGCGCTCACGTCTATCACACCAACTACTCCGGCTATCTGCCCGCCAAGCGCGAGCGCCTGGAGCGTGAGGCCGAGCTTCGTGCGGTACAGGAGCGGGAGATGCGCGATCTGAAGCGTTCGGCCGAGCAGTTGCGACAGTGGGCCAGCCAGAACCCGAAGTTCGCCAAGCGCGCCGCCAACCGTTGGCGTCTGCTGGAGATCAAGCGTGCGGAGCTGGCCGCCAAGCCGGTACCGGTGCTGGAGCGCCGCTCGGTCGACATCCGCTTCGACGCAGACCGTGGATCGAAAATCGTGCTGAACATCGAGGGGGTTGCCAAGAGCTACGGAGCGCGGCAGGTGCTCGATCGCTTCGATCTGCTGATCACCCACGGCGAACGGGTTGGGCTGATCGGCGAGAATGGCGCCGGCAAGACGACACTCTTTCGCATGATCCTTGGCGAGGAACGGCCCGATTCAGGTCGAGTCCGCGTCGGGCCATCCATCTCCGTCGGCTACTACAGCCAGGAGCAGGAGACGTTGGATCCGAGCAAGACGCCGCTGGAGATCGTTCGCCGCGTCGTGCCGAAGTCGGAGCCGCAAGCTCTGGGATTCCTGAGCGGTCTGCTCTTTGACTACCAGGATTCAACGAACAAGGTCGGCAACCTGAGCGGCGGCCAGAAGGCGCGCTTGCAGATCGCGCTGCTGATGTTGCAGGGCGCGAACTTCCTGCTGCTCGATGAGCCGACCAACAATCTCGATATCCCCTCGTGCGAGGAGCTGGAGGCTGCGCTGGCGGATTTCGACGGCACGATCCTGACGATTTCGCACGACCGCTACTTCCTCGACCGCCTCGTCGCCCGCATCGTCGAGCTCGACGAGGGCCAGGTGCGTGATTACCCCGGCAACTACACCGACTATTTGCGTCAAGCTGGTCGCGGCCGTCTCCTGACGGCCTCGTAAGTCACGATCCGATGCAACGACAGACCCCCTCGGTTCGACCGAGGGGGTCTGTGCATTCCAGCTATAAGCTAGCTAGATCAGATCAAGCTGCTTCTTGAAAAACTCCGTCCGTTGGAGCACTCAAGATACCCAGATCAATCAGAATACTGAACGATTCAGTGTCTGTCACTGTGTTCCCAACTTTGAGTGTGGCCGTATAGTTTACGAGCGCCCCCACATTGAGAAGACAGGTTCGGCTAAACGTGAAAGACTTCGATGCGCCGGGAGCCAAATTGGAGTATGTCTGGGTTCCTGCCAGGCTACACGTTGACAGCCCGCTTTGGCTCAACTGAAGACTTCCTGACGCAGCGCTATCGCTATTGTTCGTGATACTCATTGTCAGGCTCACCGTTGTCTGGAGCAGGTCCACATCAAGAAGCACCGAGGACGGCACACTGCTGATAACAACGGTGCCTTCGCCACCCGGAGGCGGGTTGTCGCCACCGCCGCCACCGTCACCGCCACCGAGGAGGTTCAGGTTCAGGAGCTGGGTGTCGCTGGCCGAGTCCGATGCGCCAGGTGCGCGATCGATCGTGCCAGTGGCGGTGTAGTTCACCAGGAGCTGGACACCTACGATATCGAGCAGCCCACTACAGCTCTGGGTGAAGTTGACTGTCGTAGATGCTCCACCTGCTAGCGAGATCGTTTGAGTGGATGGTGAAGGGCTACACGTTCCAAGCGTGGTGCTGCCTGTGAGCGTCACCCGAATGGAATCCGTTTGCGTACCCGTATTCTTGACCTGCACCGGTACGGTGAATGGGTCAGATCCACCCAGCAGGCTGACATCTACATTGAGCGCCGAGAGATTGAGATCGACATCAACGCCCGGGTCATCACCGGTTGGTGGCGTTGGGTCGTCATCGCCCCCGCCGGGTAGCAACGTGATGTTGATGATCAGCTGGTCGCTATCCGAATCCGTAGCTCCAGGCGAGCGATTGATCGTGCCTGTCGCGGTGTAGGTTGGGAGCAACTGAACACCAGCTAGCGGACCGCACGACTCCTGGAACGTCACGGTCGTGCTGGCTCCGCCAGCCAGGGTGACAGACTTCGATGTGTCGGTCAGGGTGCACAAGCTCAAGATAGCTGTACGACTGAGCGAAACCTGGATCGTGTCGGTCTGTGAACCCGTGTTTGTCACACGGACTGGCACATTGTAGTTGCCGCCAAGAGCGCTGAGTTGGATAGATCCGAGGTTTAGCGCGACGTCAACACCCGGAGCATTGCCAGTCGGTGACGTTGCGGTTGGATCCTCTCCTCCGCCGATATCGAGCACCAGCAGCAGATCATCGCTATCGGTGTCGCTTGCGCCCGGCGAGCGAGCGATGGTCGCAGTTGCCGTGTACTCGACTGCCAGATCGACCGACAGGATGCCGCACGACTGGCTGAAGTTGAGAATCGTGCTCTGTCCACCGTTGAGCGTGATCGATTCACTCTGTGAATCAGGTCCGCAGAGCGAAATGGCAGCGTCCTTGGTCAGCGTCACCTCGATGGTGTCGGTTTGTGTGCCCGTGTTTGCGACGTAAACCGGGACGTTGTATCCGCCACCGAGCGCACTGATCTGAACCGTGCCCAGATTCAGGTCGACATCAACCCCCGGCGCATCACCGCTTGGTGACGTAGCTGTTGGGTCGGTGTCGTCTGATGTTGGGGTCGGGCCGCCATTGTCGCCGCCACCCGGTGTCGATGTGCCATTGCCGCCGTTGTCACCGCCATTGTCACCTGGCGGAGGTGTTACTGGCGATCCAATGCACTCACCCTTGCCCTCGGGCAGGTAGCCATAGCGCCAGCAGAAGTAGTGCAGACCGACATTGCCAGCTTCCACCTGGAAGCCCGTATTGTTGGTCGGGGTATAGGTCATGCAGCGTCGTTCGAAGCACTGCATCAA
>CAYNTE010000117.1:6104-9225 GCA_964399615.1 uncultured Thermomicrobiales bacterium | reverse complement strand
TCCGCACCTCTCATCGTCCCCATTGAGACGACCACGCCCCTATGTCATCCTGAGCTTGTCGAAGGATCTCTCAGGAGAGCGTGAAATCGACGGGACGATGGTCTTGATTGCCAGTCAGGGTGAGAGATCCTTCGACTCCGCTGCGCTTCGCTCAGGATGACATTGAATGTGGTCACTCAAGGCGGACGATGGCAGCGGTGTCAGATCTCCGGAACGAGCGCCCGCACCGCTTATCGTCCTCATCCAGACGACCACGCCCCTATGTCATCCTGAGCCTGTCGAAGGATCTCTCGGGAGATCGTGAAGTGAATGGGACGTTCGTCCTGATTGCCAATCCGGGTGAGAGATCTCTCGACTGCGGCCGGGATTAATATCTAATACGGTCTCTCATTGCAATAGTTGAGAGCCTGTGCATTGAGACGCGCCAGCGACACGTCTCTATGATCTCGAACAAAAACCCACTGCAACCGATTGCGCAGAATCGCGCATGGTGGATTGCCGGTAAAGAGCGTATGGTCATGATGAAACCGTAACGTACAATGACATTCGCTCAACTGGCGATCACTATGCGGAAGGATGTGCGGGACTTTGACAAAGCTCACAGGTGGGCAGGCGATTGCCCAGACGCTCAGGAGCTACGGCATCGACACGATCTTCGGGCTACCGGGGGTGCAGCTCGATAACACGTTCGATGCCCTCTACGAGATGCAAGATGATATTCATCTGGTGCATACGCGCCACGAGCAAGCAACCAGCTATATGGCGCTGGGCTATGCGCAATCGACCGGCAAAGTCGGTGTCAGCCTGGTGGTGCCCGGCCCGGGATTGCTCAACGCCAGCGGCGCGCTCTCGACTGCCTATGCTACCAACGCGCCGATCCTCCAGCTCACCGGCCAGATCCGCTCGGACCACATCGGCAAAGGCTACGGCGATCTGCACGAGATCCCGCACCAGCTGCGTGCCATGCAGTCCGTCAGCAAGTGGCAGGCACGTGCTGAATCGGCAGCCGAAACTCCCGGGCTGCTGCGTGAGGCATTCAAGCAACTCACGACCGGCCGACCCCGACCGGTGGTCTTCGAGATGGCGCCCGATGTGATGGGCCGAGAAGAAGAGGTCGAATTGCTCGACCCGATCTTCGATCACCCGCGCCCCGAGGCAGATCCTGACCAGATCAAGCAAGCCGCACAGATCCTTGCCAGTGCCAAGAAGCCAGCGATCTTCGTCGGCGGCGGCATCTTCGAAGCTCAGGACGAGCTGCATCAGTTGATGGAGCTGCTTGAAGCGCCGGTTGTGATGTCACAGAGCGCACGTGGCGTGGTCAGCGACCGCGACTATCACGCCCAGACCATGCTCGGCGGCCGCATGCTAATGGAAGAGACGGATGCAGCCATCGCCATCGGTACCCGCTTCAGCGGCAGAATGGGCACGGCCGGCGGATTTGACCCAAGCCGCACCAAGCTGATCCGTGTCGATATCGACCCAGAGGAGGTCGACCGCTACGGCATGGCCGATGTCGCGATCGTTGCCGACGCCGGCAAGGCCATCGCTGCGCTGGTCGACGAACTGGGCCGGATCGATGGCAGCAGAGCATCGCGCAAGGACGAGCTGTCAGCCATCCAGGAGAAGGTCAACGATCTCTTCTTCGAGCTCCAGCCGCAGCATGAGTTCACTTCAATCTTCCGCGACGAGCTGCCGGATGACGGTCGCTACGTGCTGGAGATCACCCAGCTCGGCTTCTTCGCCCAGTTCGGCGGCTTCCCGGTCTATGAACCACGCACGATGATCCACGCCGGTTTCCAGGGCACGCTCGGCTTCGGCTTTGCGACGGCGCTCGGCACCCAGGTGGCGCATCCCGACAAGAAGGTGCTCTCGATCAATGGCGATGGCGGATTCATGTACACCATGCCGGAGCTCTCGACCGCCGTGCGCCACAAGATCCCGCTGGTGGCGGTGGTCTTCAACGATGGCGCGTTCGGCAATGTCAAGCGCATCCAGCGTGAGAATTACAACGGCCGGACCATCAGCAGCGATCTGACCAACCCCGATTTCGTCAAGCTGGCCGAGTCGTTCGGCGCGGCGGGCATCCGGGCCACCAACGCCGAAGAGCTGCGCAAGGCTGTCCGAGAAGGCTTCGACAACAACCACCCGACCCTGATCGACGTCCCCGTCGGCGAGCTGCCATCCGTCTGGGACCTCGTCTTCCGCTAGTACGATATGGCTTTCCCCGCCTCGCAAGTTGGAGGCGGGGACCGCTCTAAAATCCATCTAGAGAAGTGCCGCTGGCGCGTATTGACGTCCTGGCCTCAGCAATCTCGCATCCAGAAGACCACGTCGCATGTCATCCTGACCGGAGCGAAGCGGAGTAGAAGGATCTCTCACCCAGGTGGCGAAGCGCAGGACAGCATCTGGTCATTCACGATCTTCTGAGAGATCCTTCGAC
Source organism: uncultured Thermomicrobiales bacterium (assembly GCA_964399615.1). Taxonomy (GTDB): domain Bacteria; phylum Chloroflexota; class Chloroflexia; order Thermomicrobiales; family CFX8; genus CAYNTE01. The sequence goes on along the minus strand of CAYNTE010000117.1, from coordinate 6,785 downwards.
AAGCTCAGGATGACAGGGGAAGTGGTCGTCTATATGCAGAAATCCAGACGTGCCAACGAACCCTCTGACACATTCACATAGAGAGGCAAAACCCATGCCAGCCGATCCCGGGTATCTGGAATACGTCCTGGAGCAACTTGAAGGAGCCGGCAACCTGACGACCCGCCGCCTCTTCGGTGGCTATGGCATCTACGAATCCGGCGCGATCTTCGCCTTGATCCTCAGCGATTCGTCGCTCTACTTTAAGGTTGATGACGAGACTCGCCCAAACTACCAGGCCATCGGCAGCCAGCAATTCGAAAATATGCCCTACTGGCTCGTCCCCGCCGATGTCCTCGACGACCGCGAAACCCTCCTGGAGTGGGCCGAAGAAGCCATCGCCGTCGGCCACGCTGCAGCAGAGAAGGCGTAATCATATCCGAGACGATGCTTTTCACCTCAGCCCACGAACATGCCCATATGCTACTATTTCGCAAAGGTTTACAAACTATATCGGACCTATGGGATGGAGCCGGGTATGACTCCCACACTCAGCATTCCAACATTCTCTGAGCTTGCCAGGAAAGCACTGACCATGGCGCAGGAGGAGCAGACGTGGCTCCGGCACTGGTACATCGGGACCGAGCATCTTCTGCTGGGCGTGCTCCGGTGTCGCGGGCCGGTCGCTGACCTCCTTGCCAA
>CAYNTE010000117.1:0-6004 GCA_964399615.1 uncultured Thermomicrobiales bacterium | reverse complement strand
GGTGGCGATGCGGCCGGATACGGTCTATCTGGATACCGAGACGACGGGCATTGGTCCGGAAGCTGAGATCATTGATATTGCGATCATCGGTCACGATGGTCGGCTGCTCTTCGAGAGTCTGGTGCGGCCGGGTGGTCCGATCCCAGCCGGAGCGATAGCGATCCACGGCATCGTCGACGAGATGGTGGCTGGCATGCCGCGATGGTCAGCCGTCTACCCCAAAGTGGCCAGTATCCTGCGTCAGGCGGGGCGCGTAGTCATCTACAACGCTGAGTTCGACACTGGGCTGATTGCCCAGGACACGCTGCGGCACGGTCTGCGGCAAGTCAGCTTCCGCTCAGAATGTGCGATGCTGCGCTACTCCAGCTTCGCCGGCGTCTGGAACGATCGCTTCGGCAACTGGCGCTGGCACAGGCTCGACCAGGCCGCCCAGCAATTCGGGGCAGTCATCGATGGGCATCACCGCGCACTCTTCGACGCCAGACTCTGCCGTGCCGTGGTGCAGGGCATGGCGGCGCAATCGCTGGTGACGGCGGGCGCGAACCGCTACTAGTCCAAATGCTTGGCTAGCTCCTCAATCACCGGTCGGTGCTCCTGACGAGCAGCGAAGATCACTTCGTCACAACCGACAGCGCGGTAGCGCTCGATGACATGCAGCGCGCGATCGAGCGACGAGAGCGGATCGACCGGCGCCATGAAGAGCCCAACCGAACGCTTGATCTCCTTCGGGTCACGTCCCGCCCGTTCGCAGGCAGCGTCGAGATCGGCGAAACGCTCGCCGACGAAGTTGGGGCTGCCGGCGACGTTGTAGTGATCGGCGTATTCTGCCACCAGCTTCAGCATCCGTGGCCGCGTGCCACCGATCATCAGCGGGATGTGGCCGTTGACGGGTTTCGGAGCATTGGGCGCGTTATCGAGCGTGTAGTATTCGCCGTCGAAGTTGGCGTAATCACCTGTCTCAATGCGTCGCATGATCTCCAGTTGCTCAGCCAGCATCGAAACACGCTCGCCTGCCCTGGGATAGGGGATGCCGAAAGCTTGATGCTCGCGCTCGGTGTAGCCAGCCCCCAGCCCCAGCGTGAAGCGTCCGTTAGTCATCTGATCGAGCGTCAGCGCTTGCTTGGCGAGCAGCGAGGGATGGCGGAAGGTGACCGGCGAGACGATCGTGCCGGTAACGACCCGCTCGGTGCGGCTGGCGACACCGGCCAGCAACGTCCAGCACTCCAGCATCGGGACGAGCGGAGCCGGGGCGTCGGGATCAGTCGGTTGCGGCTCACCGGAAGTGGTCGAGTAGCCCTCGGTGAGGATGTGATCACTCATCCAGAGCGAGTCAAATCCCATAGCTTCGGCATCCTGCCAGAACTGCCGGAGGTCGGTCCATTGCCAGCGACTGCCAGTGGTCAGTCCAAGCTGGACGCCATGATCCTTGGTGGGCATCGTTCTGCTTCCTCCCCGTGCTGCCGGTTTCTTGCATGGATCTGCAGCACCATCGTAGCCCAATTAAGGTTAGATTAAGAATCACCCTACCGCTTGCCCCGCTTCTGCTCTAGAATAGCCAGTACGGTCGGTTGGTGGGCAGGGGGTCTGCTTGCCAAACCGTCACAGACGTTGTGGGGTGTCTCAGGTGCTGTGCTATCCTAGGCGAGGGGGCCAGCGTTCTACTTCCACAACGGACTTTCGGGGGCTCACGTGTTGGGGAAGGATACGATGGCGATGCTTCGACGGATCCCGTGGAGGGGTGTCCTCACGGCTCTGGCAATACTGGCAACACTCTTCGTGTTGTCGAGTTGTGCCTCCGCCGAAGATTATCCACAGACGACAATCGATCCCGGCGGTGATGCCGCCGATGTGATCCACGGCATCTACAGCCTCGTTTGGTGGCTGGCGGTCGTGGTGTTTGTGCTTGTCGAAGGTGCGATCATCTTCATCATGTTCCGCTATCGCGGTGGCAAAAAGGGGCCGAGCGAGCGCCCATCACCTGTCCATGGCAACACTCGCCTTGAGATCATCTGGACTGTCATCCCGGCTATCGTGTTGATCATCATTGCCGTGCCGACCTTGCGCGGCATCGCAACACTGGCCGAACAGCAGACCGGGCCAGATGTCTTCCATGTCGACGTCTACGGACAACAATTCTTCTGGCAATTTGAATACCCAGAGCTGATCAAGCCCGATGGCTCGGTCGTGGTCACCACTGGCACCATGAACATCCCCGTCGATCGACGTGTCGAGCTGACTATTCACTCACGCGACGTCATCCACTCCTTCTGGGTGCCACGGCTGAATGGCAAGATGGACGCGATTCCTGGCACGCCAAACCACCTCTGGATTGAAGCCGATGAGGCAGATACCTATCTCGGCCAGTGCGCCGAATTCTGCGGACTCGCACACGCCGATATGCGCTTCCAGGTCACAGCCATGGAAGAGGCGGATTTCAACCAATGGCGTGATTCGCAGATCAGCCCAAGCGCCAGCGGTGGCGACAGCGGCGGTGAAGAAGATCCTCAGATGGCCCAAGCCCTGCAGATGATCGAAACCGTATGTGCCGCCTGTCACACCGTCGACGGCACCAGCGCAGCAGGCACGGTGGGGCCAGATCTCAGTCACTTTGCATCACTTCCCTCGATCCCTGGTGGGCTAGAGAACAACGAAGAGAACTTGCGAAAGTGGCTCGAGAATCCGCCGGCAGTCAAGCCTGGTACGGCAATGCCGAACTTGAATCTCACAGAAGAGCAGATCGACGCTCTCGTGGCCTATCTCTACACGTTGGAGTAGCTGGCTGACGAGCTGAATTTCGCCCGACGTGACCAGCGCTCGGGAGTGAAGGAGTAGTAGAAGCATGGCGACACGCGCAACATCCGTAGGAGAGGCGATCCAGAGTCACGACACGCTCGCGGTCTCTCCAACCGGAGTGTGGAGCTGGATCACGACAGTCGATCACAAGCGCATAGGTATTCTCTATCTGGTGACCTCGCTCCTGATGTTCGCAGTGGGGGGTATCGAGGCACTACTGATCCGTATTCAGCTTGCGCAACCGAATAACGACTTCATTTCAGCAGAAACCTACAACCAGGTCTTTACGATGCACGGCACGACGATGATCTTCCTCGTCGTCATGCCGCTCTCCTCTGCCTTCTTTAACTTACTTACACCGTTGATGATCGGCGCGAGAGACGTGGCATTCCCACGACTGAACGCCTTCTCTTACTGGGTGTTCCTCTTCGGCGCAATCCTGATCAACATCGGCTGGGTCCACGGCGGCGCACCGAACGCAGGCTGGTTCAACTACGCCAACCTCACCTCGCTCGCCTATTCACAGGGCCACAACGTTGACTACTGGGTCCTGGGTATCCAGGTCCTCGGCATCTCGTCCCTTGCGTCATCGGTCAACTTCATCACCACCATCATCAATATGCGTGCTCCCGGGATGTCGATGATGCGAATGCCCGTCTTTATATGGATGACCCTGGTGACGGCCGTCCTGCTGGCGATGGCCATCCCATCGCTGACCGTTGGCACCACGCTGCTGATGTTCGACCGCTGGTTCCACACCCTCTTCTTCGTTCCCGAGGCAAACGGCCAGCCACTACTCTGGCAGCACTTATTCTGGGTGTTCGGTCACCCTGAGGTCTATATCCTGATTCTGCCTGCATTCGGGATGATATCGGACATCTTGCCCGTCTTCTCGAAGAAGCCACTCTTCGGATACACCGCAGTGGTCTTCGCAGGTATCGCAATCGGTGTCCTGGGCTTCAGCGTCTGGGCGCACCACATGTTCACCGTCGGTCTCGGCCCAGTGCCGAACTCAGTCTTCGCTATCGCGACGATGATGATCGCCCTGCCAACCGGTATCAAGATCTTCAACTGGGTCGGCACGCTGGCAGGCGGAGATATTCAATTCAAGACACCACTCTTGATGGCGGTCGGCTTCGTCTCGATGTTCACCATCGGCGGTATCTCCGGCGTCATGCACGCTGCAGTGCCGGTCGATATGCACCAGCAAGACTCCTATTTCGTCGTTGCCCACTTCCACTACGTGCTCTTCGGTGGGTCGATCTTCGCGCTCTTCGCCGGTATCTTCTACTGGTGGCCGAAGTTCTTTGGCAAGCTGCTGCACGATGGTCTGGGCAAGATCCAGTTCGTGCTGATGTTCATCGGCTTCAACCTGACGTTCTTCCCGATGCACTGGCTCGGCGTGCTGGGCATGCCGCGACGTATCTACACCTATGAAGACGGCCTCGGCTGGAACTTCTGGAACCTTGCAACCACCGTCGGCGCCTTCATCATCGCGGCCGCGTTCGTGGTCTTCATTGTCAACACGATCATCACGACCAAGAACAAGGAGAAAGCGCCAGCCGACCCGTGGGACGGCGCGACGCTGGAGTGGGCAATCCCATCACCGCCCCCCGCCTACAACTTCGCCGAGGTTCCGCATGTGACCAGCAACATCCCGCTCTGGGTTGAGAAGTATCCAGAGGTCTACGGCCAGTTCGTGGACGAGGAAGAGGAAGCCCAGGCCAAGGCTGCGCGCGAGGCAGAGCGTGAGCATGAAGATCACATCCACCTGCCAAACCCAACCTACTGGCCATTCCTGGCAGCGCTTGGTTTGACACTTGGTTTTGCAGGATTCGTCTTCACCTGGGCGATCTCCATCGTCGGAGTGGTCCTGCTCTTCCTGGCCATCTATGCATGGCAGCTGACGCCGGCCTTTGGCGAATCGGATCACGTTTACTAATACGGTACGTGGGGCGCTGAGTGCGGGCGCAACTCGGAGGAGGGTTCTAGCAGGAAATGGCAGCAGATCAGATCGCACCGATCAAGCAAAATATCATCGAGCACCCCACATCAACGGGTCTCGATAACCGCAAGATCGCGATGTGGACGTTCCTGGCGTCGGATACCATGTTCTTCGGCGCACTGATCACGGCATATCTCGTCTCGCATGGACGCTCGGCCGTGGGGCCGTATCCTCATGAACTCTTCGATGTGCCCTTTACATCGATCAGTGCCTTCGTGTTGCTGATGAGTTCGGTGGCCATGGTGTTGGGCCTGCATGCGATCCAGCGTAGCGACATGCGCCGGTTCCGGATTTGGATTACAACGACAGGCCTCCTGGGTCTCGTCTTCCTCGGCGGTCAGGTGTATGAGTTCACCCACTTTGCCCAGGAAGGGCTGAGCCTCAGCACCAACCTCTTCGGCTCGTCGTTCTTCGTCCTAACCGGGTTCCACGGCGCACACGTCACCATGGGCGTCTTCTGGCTCTTCAGCCTCGTCCTCACATCCTTCCGGCCACCATTGGTGACGAAGGAGAAGGCCATAAACGTCGAGATTGCTGGCCTCTATTGGCACTTCGTTGATATTGTTTGGATCATCATCTTCACAGTCGTCTACCTGATCGAGTAATGGCCGGTGTCGGGGGAAGACGGTCTTGCGAGTGAGTTGTGAGGAGAAGTGGAATGTCGGCTGAAGTCGAGCAATTCGAACAGCCTCATGTCGAAGAGCACCATCCAGGTGTGCGTGAGTACGCGGAGATCGCAACGATTCTCACTGTGGTGACCGCAGTAGAAGTCGCGCTGTTCTTCATCACGGGCGTCAGTCGTTTGACACTGGTAATGATGCTCTCGGTCTTGATGGTTTTGAAGTTCGGGATCGTCATCGGGTGGTACATGCACCTGAAATTCGATCACCACTACTTCACGTACATCTTCATCGGCGGATTGCTGATGTCTGCTTCAGTGATGATAGCGATCATGGCGATGTTCGGCGTCTTCGACGGCACCAACACCGTCGACCTGATCCGCGGCACACCAACGCCGTAAACCCGGCGCTACATTTGAGAGATCAAAAGACCGGAGTGGGCATGCCCACTCCGGTCTTTTTCATTGCCAGTCGCCGCCTTACTAGCTAGAGTAACGCTTGAGCCAATCACTCAGCCTTCAACTCTGGCACGGCTTCACGGATCAGCCGGTTGAAGTACTGCTCGCTGCGCTGAAGGTGTTCGAGG
>CAYNTE010000116.1:5092-9248 GCA_964399615.1 uncultured Thermomicrobiales bacterium | reverse complement strand
CCGGTGACCACAGAGAGTCTTTACGCTCCCTCGCCTGAGGCGTAGGGGGCAGCACCAGCCAGACGCCACGAGCAACCGTTCGTTGCCACGAGCGCCCTCATTTCACGCCTCAAGCGATGCAACCCGCTCGCAGCCATGCCGTCCACTGACGCGTGCGCCGAGCGGGATTCTGCTGCATTGAATAACGCGCGCTGCGGTGCCGTGTGCATCGCTGGCGCTGGGGAGTGAAGACAAAGACACATGCATACGAAACGAACGCCGGCGACGGCGGGATTTCGATTCCTGCTGAGCGCGATAACGCTCGGCTACCTGGCGACGACGATCGCAAAATTTATCTTGCCCGTTGTCGCCGCCACCGAAACAGGATCGCCGTGGGTGGTTGCCATCGTCGGCTTTGCCTTTAGCCTGCCGTGGCTCGTTCTCGGCTTGCCAGGTGGTGCGTTGATCGACCAGATCGACCGGCGCAAGCTGCTTATCGCCGTCACCATCGTGCGAGCAGGTGCCATGCTTGCGCTGCTCGTGATGGCGATGACTAACCGCGTCGAAGGTCTGCCTCTAGCCGCAATCGCCCTGGTCCTCGGCTGCGGCGAGGTATTCGTGGAGCCGGTGGCGACGGCCATGACTCCGAAGCTGGTGCCAGATCACCGTCTGGAGCGCGCCAACGCCCGGCTAATCACCGCCGAGACGATCATCGATCTCGCTGGCGCGCCACTGGCGGGGGCGATCCTCGGGTTGAGCCTGGCGCTGGTGAGCGGGACTGGATCCCTCTACTTCTTGGCCAGCGCGGTCGCTTTGGTCCCGCTTCGTGGCTCGTTCCGGCCCACCGCTACCTCTATCCCGCGCCCTGTTGTCGGCCGAATCACCGAAGGGCTGAAGTTTGTCTGGGCAGACATCGGGTTGCGCAGCCTTACCTTGCTGGCTGGCGTGATCAACGCGTGTTGGGCCGCCTGGGCCACTGGATTCGTGCTCTACGCCGTCTCTGCCAACGGACTCGGCCTCTCGCCGTTCGTCTATGGGCTGGTGATGGCTGCTGACGGGATCGGCGGCTTGGCCGGCGCATTGATCGCACCCAAATTTGCCCGCCGGTTCGGACGGCGCTGGATGATTGGCGCCAATATCGCATGTAATGGACTGCTTTTTCTCGGGACGCCCTTTGTGCCGAACGCATGGATGATCGGCCTGCTGATCGGGGTTGGCGGAATTGGCTCCCCGATCTGGGGAGTGGCGGTCCGCACATTGCAACAAGAGCTGGTGCCGGATGATATGCGCGGTCGTGTCGCAACGGCTTACCGCACGATTGGCCTCGGTGCTGCCACGGTCGGGCCACTGGCGGCCGGTGTCGTCATAGATAGTTGGGGACATCGAGTGCTCTTCGTCACCCTCGGCCTGTTGACGCTCGCGCTCTACCTGCCGTTCCTACGCTTCGTCCGCGAGCACCATCTGCGGTCAGTTCCGCTAGCCGCCGGTGCATCTGGATGATGGAATCAGTCGCCGAGTGAGGAGGAGCGCCGTGACCAGCGTGTGTAGACGAACCAAAAGACCGCTGCCAGGACGACCAGCACGGTAATGAGCTGAAACAACTCGGTGTAATTTTCAACGCGCTCCCATTGGTCACCGAGCACCCAGCCGGCGACGATGAGGATCGTGTTCCAAAGGCCGCTGCCTGCGATGGTGTAGAGCACGAACTGGCCGATTGGCATCTTGGCAAGCCCGGCGGGAATCGACACCAGACTCCGGATGCCGGGCACCAATCTGCCGAAGAAGACCGTCGCGCGACCGTGGTTGCGGAACCACTCCTCGGCTTTCTCCAGATCGGCGCTGGTGATGAACGCGTATTTGCCGTAGCGATCGACCAAAGTGTAGACGCGATCGGCGCCAAACCAGGCTGAAACGCCGTAGATGATCATCGACCCGGCTACCGAACCGAGTGTTGAGACGATGATCAATAGGACAAGGTTGTACTCGCCACGACCCGCCATGAATCCGGCCAGGGGGAGGACGATCTCAGAGGGGATGGGGGGAAACAGCACCTCGACCATCACCAGCATCGCCACGCCGGGATAGCCGAGTGCGTTGAAGATATCGACGATGATGTCGGTCATTCGTTGCTGGATGTCGCTTTCTGCGCGGCCTGAGATGCCAGGGCATTCCGAACAATTCAACCGCGCAACTGTACCGCTTCGCGGCCCTCAGTGCCGCAACATCCAGCCTCTAACCGGTGCCGGCATCATCGCACTGCCCGGTTCATCAGCGATCAAGTGTTGGTCTGGTGCTGGCCCAGTTCCCGCCAGATAACGTAGGAGTAGGCAGCCGGGATGAGCCCCAGTACCACGGAGGCCGATACCACGATGATCGCCGCGTAGGTGCCCGGCAGAACGGCGCCGGCAATCGCGATCGAAAGCCCACCGATCACAAAGATCTTGGCGCCGAAGCGATGAGTGCGTCGCCAGACCGTATCGTCAGCCAGGGTCCACGGCGTGCGAATGCCCGCCCACCAGTTTGGACGGATCCGGCCTAGCTGGTTCCCAATGAATGCCAGGAGCAGCCCCATGCCAACCGGGATCAGCCGCGCAACGCTGAACTCGTAGCCGAGACCGCTCGCCAGCACAATCACTTGAATCGCAGCCAGCAGGATCATCGTGGCGTTAATAATCATGTTGTAGGTACCCAGAAATGACTCGTAATTCTCCTTGCGCGGGTCGATGCGCGGCAGGAATTGCAGCAGCGCCCAGATCCCGATGCCTAGTAACGGCAGCATGACCACGCCAAACAACCGGCTGGAGTAGCCATCGGCCTCACCAGAGGAATTCCAGTGTGTCGGCACCTGATCGGGCAGCTTGCTATAGACCGCAAACCCGACTACGAGCGTCACGAGCATCAGGATAAGGCCAGTCCAGCGATTACGCATGATCGTTGCTCCCTTGCTTGGTGAGAACATCAGTGTTCTCCGGAGTCTTCTTCAAGCCGACGTCAAAGAAATCGAGCAGTTCCTGAACGAATTCCTGGACGGCGGTGCTATTGAGCGAGTAGATGATCGATTGACCATCACGCTTGCTGATAACGAGATCGGCCGCCTTGAGCACTTTGAGGTGGTGCGAGATGCTGGGACTGGTCATCTCAAAGTTGCCCGCGATCTCCCCGGCCGGCAGATCCCGGTCTTGCAAGAGGCGGAGTATCTGTCGCCGCGTCGGATCGGAGAGTGCTTGGAGGAGTTCAGTGAGCATTGATTAGGCCCTTAGACAACCTTCTAATTACTACCTCTAGTATACCAATCAGAGCCCAGCCGGTCGACCCAGCCAGGCTCTGATTTCCCGATGCTTCAGCCGCAATACCGCTGCTGCGTCAGTCCCGATGGGCGAACCGAGCGTCACTGCTGAAGGCTGTACACCTGCAGATTCTGGAAGTCAAATTCAACGACCTCATCCGCGAAGTTGTTGACCACGACTCCGACCTCGCCGGTCATCGGCCCGACATCGTAGGCTGTGCCAACAACCAGGCCGTCGATTGCCAGCCAGAAGTTGTCACCACTCGCGATGACCTGGAGCGTATGCCATTCGCTGAGATTGAACCCTTCTTCGAGGACTGTTTCGAAGATCGTGTCGAAGTAATACGAGCCATCTTCCTGGAACTCTTCATAGATGAAGCTGACGTAGCCACTGCCTGAGACGCAGAAGGCATAGTCCCAGTCCTGATTGTCAGGGTCGACGTGCAGCATCACGCACCCGTCCGCAAGGGGCGGGCCGACGTTCTGACGGAGCTGCACTGAGAAGCTAGCATCGGCATATTGCTCGCTGTTGACCGTGAATGCACTGACATAACTCCCCGACGGCGGGTTGACGGACATGCGGTATACGCCGTCGACGATACTGATCGAGCCGGAATCAAACGTGCCTTCGCGCCAGTCCTCGAAATTGGTGGCGTATATCAGATCTCCGAGCGCCGGAGGCTCTTCCCCGCTGACGTCGTCGAAGTCAAAGACGGCGCTCGCAACGTTTGCCAGCTCGTCCATGATGCCGACATTTATGCCCGCGATGCCGCCGAGCCGGAAGACATCGCTTCCCTTGCGCACCCACAACGACGCGACTTCCACGGGCAAGCCATCGACCTCCGACTGGCCAACCGCCGCTCGATGCTCGTCTCCAACCTCAATGGTCTC
>CAYNTE010000116.1:0-4992 GCA_964399615.1 uncultured Thermomicrobiales bacterium | reverse complement strand
GGCGCGCTAGTGGGCGCGCTGGTGGCGGTTGCAGCAGGTTCAGTGGCGGTCGCGGTTGGTTCTGGGGCGGTAGCGGTTGGCGATGGAGTCGCCGTTGGTTCCTCCGTCGGCGTTGCAGTCGGAGGGTCCGCAGTCGGGGTCTCTGCCGCTTCGGTCGGAGTCGAGGTCACCTGAATCGCCAGGTCTGTTGGCGTGTTGTCAGCATCGCCATCGTCGCCGCCACAAGCGGCCAGGACCATGGAAATCAGCAGGAGGAGCACCAGAACACATCGCCCCTTCGCAATCATTTCGGGAGCCTTTCACGATCCCAGGCAGCCAGAGGCAGCCAGCAAATTCAGACTTCGCTGCAGCATATCAGACTCTATCCAGCTAGTGCAGCCGTACGTGTCCTTCTCAAATTCGTATACTTGCGCCTCAATATGTGGGGAGTAGCCCACCCGCGAATTGCGGGGCGATCGGTCGTCAATACGGGTCCCACCTCGGCCGATCAGCGTGACATGGCGCCAGGCGAGACCACGGCCAGGATATACCTGTGCCTGCTCGCCTGAAGTTGTGTCTGGCGTCTGCCATCAATCTGGATGAATTGGAGCAACCACCGTGGACGAGATTCTGGAAATCTTTGAGGGCGCAAGCAGTTGCATCCTTGCGGCAGCCATCGGGCTGATAGTCATCGTGTTGTTGCTCTGTTGCGTGGGCGGACTCTTCATCTTTGTGATCGACTAACACCGGAATATCTCACTGAAGGAGAACCTGTACGATGCTGACTTGTCCAAAGTGCGGCGGAACGATGCGCGAAGTCAAGCGCAGTGGTGTCGCTGTGGATCGCTGTGCCGAGTGTGGCGGTATCTTCCTCGATGCCGGGGAGCTGGAGAGCCTCTCGGCCAGCGAACAGCGCTATTACTACGACGATGATGACGACGATGACCGGCGCTTTCAGCGGGGATACCGCGACGACGATCGCGACGACCGGAATCGCCGCCCCTATAAGAAGAAGAAAAAGCGCAGCTTCTTCGAAGATCTGCTCGACTTCGACTAGCCATCCTCACGGCGCCATGCGCATGCTACCCTGACAGGAGAACGCAGGAAGCATGAACGCAAGGGAGGCGCGAGATGGCTGTCGCAACTGAACAGCGGCAGGAGCTGCGGGATAGGATTCGCAAGGCGATCGCCGAAGAGCGCGACAATATCGTCGAGGTTGCTGAGACGATTCGCGTCAACCCCGAGTTCCAGTTCGAAGAGGTCATGGCCTCGCAACTGCTGGCCGATCATCTCAAGGAGCTCGGCTTCAAGGTAGAAAAACCCTATTGCGGGATGGAGACCGCCTTCCGGGCAACCCTCGATAGCGGGCAACCAGGGCCGCGGGTAGCCGTGCTGGCCGAATACGACGCCTTGCGTGGCATCGGCCACGGTTGTGGACACAATCTGATTGCTGGCTCGGGTCTGGCCTCGGCCATCGGCATCAAGTCCGTCATTGATGAGGTCGGCGGCGTCTTTGAAGTCATCGGCACACCTGCCGAGGAGGGTGGCGCGGGCAAGGTCATCGAGCAGCAGCAGGGGGCATTTGAGAATGTCGACGCGGCGTTGATGATCCACCACGGCGGCAATGCCAGCGGTGCCCCACGACAGTGGCCTGATGGCACGAACCTGGCCGTCACCGGCTTCGACTTCGAATATTTCGGCAAGCCTGCCCACTCAGCCGGCGACCCCTACAACGGCGTCAACGCCCTGAATGCCGTCATCCAGCTCTTCACCGGCATCGATGCGCTGCGCCAGCATATCCACATGGACGCCCGCATCCACGGCATCATCACCGACGGCGGCCAGGCAGCCAACGTGGTGCCGAAGTATGCCGCTGCCAAGATCATGGCGCGTGCCGCCAGCCGGGCCTATCTCGACGAGCTGATCGAGAAGATCACCAACATCGCCGAGGGCGCGGCGTTGATGACCGGCTGTGAGCTGAAGATGACCCAGGGCATCCCGATGTATGACATGCGCCCCAGCTACGTCATCGGCAACATCTATCAGGACAACGCCGACGAGGTGGGATTGCAAGGTTCCGGGGGCCGCAAGGGACGCGGGATGTACTCGACCGACTTCGGCAACATCTCCTATGACGTGCCCTCGGTCACGCTCTCGTTCGCTATCAGCGAAGAGCCGATTCCCGGTCACTCTCAGCAGGTGGTCGACGCGTCCGGCTCCGAATACGGCTACGAGCAGTTCATGAAGGCATCGACCGCGATGGCGCTGACCGCATTTGACCTGCTGAGCAGCGAGGAGACCGTCAAGGCTGCGCACGAAGAGCTCGCACGCTGGGGCGAATACGAGCAGTAGCGCACGGCGGACGTTGGGGTGAGGGAGGACACGATGGCGAACCGGCTCGATGGGAAAGTTGCGCTGATCACCGGCGCGACTGGTGGCATCGGTGCGGCCATCGTGCGGCTCTTCGCGGCCGAAGGTGCCCAGATGGCGCTGGCCGGCACGCGACCCGAATTCGCCGACCTCCCTCCCAACGCCGTCTACTTGGCGGGTGACATCACCGACGAGGCCTATATCCAGCAGTTGGTGCAGCTGGCTGTCGAGCGCTTCGGCAGGCTCGATATCCTCGTCAACGCCCACGGCATCGACTACCACTCCGATATCCCCGATACTCCGCTGCCGGATGCCGAGAAGGTGATGAAGGTGAACCTGCTGGGTGCGCTGGCGACCATCAAGCACAGCGTGCCAGCGATGATCCAGACCGGCAGTGGCTCGATCGTCAACATCGCCTCGCGCTTGGGGCAGGTCGCCATCCCGACCCAGGCCATCTATTCCGCTTCCAAAGGTGGGTTGATCATGCTCTCGCGCGGCGCGGCCATCGATTGCGCGCCCTACAACATCCGCGTCAACTGCGTTGCGCCCGGCATCACCGCCACCTCGATGATCAGCGATTGGGTCAACACCCAGGCCGACCCCAAAGCATTCCAGGCCCACATCACCTCAGCGATACCGCTCAAGCGCATGGCCTCGCCCGAAGAAGTCGCGCTGCCGGTGCTCTTCCTCGCCAGCGACGAGGCCAGCTACATCACCGGCGCAACCCTGCCCGTCGATGGCGGCTACACCGCGACGTAACGCCTTCATTGGCGCGTCGGGCGGAACACCCTCGTCCTAGGGCACGCTCATATCAACATCATCGTCAGGATCGGCAGGCTCTACTGAGATGGGTGAGTCGACATAGTACATGCCGTTCAGACGTTGAACCGAAACGCAGTAGTCTCCCGGCGGAAGCTCGATTTGAATCTGATAATCCTGAACAGCTTGTGGGCTGGAGACCAACGAATTTCCGGATGCACATCCCTGCGAGGCCGGACTCTCGCTCGTTGGCACATCACTATCACTTGCCGGTTGCACAAACACAATCAGGTTCAATCCATCCCAGACACCGGAGCTTGATCCGTACTCGATGTTCATGATGCCGGGTGCGTTCGGATCCATTGGTCCAGGTCCACATTCGATCGTGAGCGTCTTGGGCTGATCAGCCTGGATTGTGGTCGTATGGGCAGCGGGGCAGGTGTACAGCGGCCGGTCACCATCCATCGGCACGGCATCGATCATCAGCGTGTAGTTGCCAGGCACGACATTCGGCCATTTGACCTGGCCGTTGACATCAGAAGAGGCCGTGAATTCGAGTGGGCTGGCGAGATGTAGGAAACGCGCCACGATGCCCGCGATCGGCTGCTGCTCTTGATCGACAAAATTCACGGTAACTGGCACGACCTCAGGATCGGTCACCGGCGGTGGCTCGATCGTGCAATCCTCACCAGCATCCCGGTAGAAGCCACACGGGTTGATGGCATTCCAGACGGCTGATCCATCCGACCCTACGCGGTAGTCAGCCTGTGTCGTTACCGCGGAAACTGGCAGGCTGGCAGTCAGAACGGCAGAACCATAGAAGCCATAGGGAAGATTCTGCGAATATGGCGTGTAGACGATGCCGTTGGCATGCGGCGGGAGCGAGAGCTTCACCGCGCCGTAGTTCGAGGCCGGGAATCCACTCTGATTGAACCAGCGCACCGTGACACTCACGGTCGCATCGTGCGGGTTCATGACATTGATGCCACTGACCGCCCCACTTCCATCCGCCGAACTCCCCTTCTGCATCAGCGGGAAGGACTGCTGATTGAAGACGTTGGCCGTGGCTGAGTAGCTGAAAGATTGCACGTTTGCGGCATTGCCGACGGCCGGGTATTTCGTGGCGTCAATCACCGCGGCCACCGGATATTCACTCCAGATCAGCGCGGATCCGAGCACTTCGGCATTTCCATCGCTCGCTTCCTGGCTGGAGGTGTTTTGCGTGGGGCTCGACGGATCGTAGATATAGGTCATACCCTGCGGACCAAGCTTCTTCGTCATCGCGACCGGATTAGCTCCGTGAGCGTTCAGGTACTGGATGGTGACTGTATTGTCTTCATTAACCAGGTTCGCGATGTTGATGCCGGTATTCCAGCCGTAGTAGTCGCGCCGCAGGTCTGGCGCATAGAGCACGAAGTCACCGTACGGGCTGGAGTTATTTGTCACAATGCTGTGACCGGCGTTGCTGGCAGTGTTTGTCAGCCATTGATTGAAACCAGGCTTGATGCGATCGGCCATCGCGAAGACCGCTCCGTCGGAGTAGATGTGAGCCGATCCAACCCAGTCCGGTGGCAGATAGCGGCTCGCATCGATGTGCCAGACATCCCCAGCATTTAACAGCTTCTCCAGCTGGAAGCCTGTATTGTGACTTCCCGCGCCATTATCGGCCGGGAAAAACCGGATCGTGATTGCCGCCTGACCCAGAACATCGATCTCGCTATCAATGCGGCTTACCGCACGCTCGTTCCGCGTATCGGTGTACGGCAGTCCGAAATTCGCGATCCGGATAATCGTGTTCCAGCGACCGCCGGGGCCAGCATTGGTCTGCACGACTGGCAGATACCATTGATCAAACTCAACGATCTCCTTGCCGCCGAGGGCGTT